>CAMBAN010000075.1 GCA_945864145.1 uncultured Lachnospiraceae bacterium
CGAAACGGCAAGTGGTACAGCTCTTTCTAATAGTATAAACGAAAATAGTAAAAAAAACAATCAGAAAATGTCTCTTAAGGAATACTCAGAAGAAATCGGTCTTCGTTTCTCCGATAAAGAAGATACTAATCTGTTTGATACGGATGAAGAGGAGAGCAGAAATCAGCCGGAGCATGCGGCACAGGAGAATATTCAAACTGTTGCCAAGCTTTTGGAAACAGGTATGGACAAGATTAGAAGTTTAAAGAAAGCAAAACTTTCAAAGGAAATGTGTGCCAAGATAGTTTCCCGGTACGCATATGAGTATAATACATCCTGTGACAGAAGTTCACTTTATGGTAATGTTTATAACATTTTCGACTATATGTACCAGCATGAAGATGCTGATTATAAGGATATGCTTAAATTACTCCAGGAAGTATGCAGACCGATTGTGGAGCATGCATCAGTAAAGGACAGTGCGGCAAAAGAAGAGTACACAGCGTTGAGAAAGTTACTCAATGGCTATCATATCAAAATTGATGAAGAACAGCATAAGAGAATCAATGAAATTTATGGAAGTTTTGATAAGTTTAGGATTCTCAATAAGGATATCTACCATTTCCAGGAAGACGGTACTCATGAAGGTACTTATCTTAGTAACATTTGGAATAAAATTGTAGAAACATCTGGAAATATCACCTCTGACACAGACGTAAAAGACCAGTTATTAACACTTCATCAGCATTTGGAAATCTTGAGAAAGAAAAGCATAAACCCAACTGCTGAAATGAATCAGGATGCAATTTCACAGGAGATAGCATTAAATATCATAAATGATTATTTCAGATATGCAGCAAGATATAATAACAAAACCCTTCAAAGTGTGAGAGATGACTTGAAAAAGGCAATAAAGAGTTATGACTCTAATATGAAAAAAGGGTATAAACTCAGATATGAGGATGCGTTGGAAAAAGAAAAGCTGGATAAAGCATCAGAACTGGACAGAGCAAAAAAATATCTTTCAAAACTGCATAGAGAATTAGATAAATATGAGATAGAAAGGGATTATGCAATATGTGATTATTTGCATCAGGAAATCCGAGAGCAGGAGAAAAAGATTGAGATTATCAAGGAAAGAAATGTGGAACAGATTGCAGACTATAAAGCAGAGCATACTAGAAGTTCAGTAGAAAAAGCATTTGAAAGACAGCGTTCTACCTATGCAAACAGAATCAGAAGGAATGTAGCTGATTTACAGAATAGACTGAACAATCCAAGTGAAAATAAATTTGTTCCAAGGCAATTAGTGTTAGCGACTGTCGATTTATGCGAAGCCATTAACCTTGATACTGGTAGAAGTGAAAAAATGGCAGAAAAACTTACTCTTTTGCAGCATCTTTACATAGAATTAGAAGGGGATGAAGATTATGTCAAGGCGAGCGAATATGATGCCCATACAAAGGCATCAATTGAAAGATTACAATTGATTTTTTCTGGTAGAGATATCACAAGACTTACAACTACAGAGCTACAGGAAGTGGATGAGCTTGTTGCTCAAATTCATCATCAGGTAGTGAATGCAGGGAAGCTTCTTAGAGAAGGACAGTCTAAAGATGCTTATGAAATGGCAGAAAAGGCAATTGAAGAAATCAATGCATCAGCAGGACGTAAAAATAACGAACTTGGTGAATTTGTAAATAAGTATGAAACATTCTCTTTAAATGCAAACAGAATGTTCAGACGCATGTCAGGATATAAGACCAATTCTGTGTTGGAACAGCTTGGAAACGATTTGAATGAAGGACAGCATAAGCAGATGCAGGTGCTCATGGAGACAGCTCGTATTTTTGATAGCGTACTGGAAGGAAAGCAGAACCAAAAAGCGGTCAGAAATTTTACCGGTAAAGAAAAAAAGGACTGGATAGATTTAGGACTTACCTATAAGGACCAGTCACCTGTCATGGTACCAAAAGCTTTTCGAGTGTCTCTTGCCATGCATATCCAGAATAAGGCAAACCTGGATCATATCATTTATGGTGGACTGACAATTCCTGAAATGAATGCATATATGAAAGGAAACTATTCAGATGCATATAAGAGAGGAAGAACCGTTCGTTTTATTCCTGAAGGATTAAGCAGAGAAGAAAGACAGGAATATTATAAAGCTGCAAAGGAAAAATTACTTGCTGTAACAAGTGATATGACTCTTTATGAGAAACAGTTTTTAAAATTATCCGAAAAATTTTTCCATGAATATACAGGTGAAAAAATCAATGAAACGTCTTTACTACTGAACGGGTATAAGAAAGCAAGAGTACATAATTACTTTCCCATCAGAACGGACAGTAATTACACACATGCAGATTTTCAATCTCTTGTTTATAATGCAACACTTGAATGTATGGGGATGTTGCAGCACAGAGTAAATGCCAGAAATCCTATTCTTTTGGAAGATGTAACCATGGTAATCGAAAGACAGTCTAAGAATGTGGCAAAGTATTATGGTCTTGCAATTCCAATCAGAAACTTTAAAAAAGTATATATGACAACTATGACGGAATACCGAGACAGTATGCAACATGCTATTAATGCTAAATGGGGAGAATGGGGAACGAAGTATATCGAAAATCTGATGGTTGATTTGGAAAGAGGCAGAAAACAGGAAGGAACTTTCTTTGATAAACTGAAGGGGAACTTTGCAGGAGCAGCTTTATCAATGAATATCGGAGTAACGATAAAACAGGCAGCATCCTTCCCAACAGCAGCATATGTTTTAGGATGGGATGCCATCAATCATGCACTGCCGGAATTTGCTCATAAGGCAGATATGGAGCTAATAGCAAAATATACACCACTATTGTGGTACAGAAATCAGGGTAATGCGACACAGGAGCTTGCAGACGTCAAACGGATTGGATATATGGAAAATATCAAAGCAAGACTTCCTGAAGGATTGGATAAGATACCGGATGGACTAATGAACTGGATCCAGAATATGGATACCAAGACGGTAAGCGTACTTTGGAAAGCCAGTGAATACTATGTCACAAAAAATAATAAAGTTTTAAAACCAAATACAGATGCTTATTACAAGGAAGTGGCAAAAGTATTCAATAAATGTGTGGAAGAAACCCAGCCAAATTATACGGTTATGCAGAGACCGGAACTGTTACGAAATCCGGATAAACTGTATCAGGCATTATCCATGTTCAAAACACAGCTCATGCAGAACTTTGGTATTGTTTATGATGCGACAATGAATCTCCATGCAAAAAGACAGGCGCTTAAGCAAAACAGCAACGATGCAACGGTAAAAAGTGAGTATGAATCTGCAGTAGAAGAATTTGCCAGGGCAATTTCTTCCCAGTTGGTATCCGCTGCAATAATTTCTGCAATGACATTTTTAGGAAAAGCAATTATCCATAAAATGGACAAGTACAGAGATGAGGAAGGAGAACTGGATCCTGTTATTGCATTGGAAGTATTCATGGAAGATATGGTTGGAAGTATGGCCGGTATGTTTATAGGCGGTAATGAATTATATACATTTCTCCGTTCTGTATTACTGAAAGAAAAATATTATGGCATTGAAGTATCTCCGGTGGCAGCGGTCAGTGATTTGTTTATGGATATCACAAAATATACTGCAAATTTTGATAGCAAATATATTAAGAATATAGTATTTGATTTAAGTACGTTAGCTGGTATTCCTGCACAAAATGCATACAATCTGCTTGCAGGTATTGGCTTGCATGCAAAAGATGCACTGAATGGAGAATTTTTATCCTTTAATGCCGGATATGAGCCTACAAGGAACATGTATTATTCCAGACTTCTTCATGCACTGGTGGATGAGGACGAGCAGGAATATGATAAGCAGTATCAGAAAGCTTTGCAGTCCATTATGATTACAAAGGATGAAGAAACTGCTAAAAAGACTATCAATTCCGGAATGAAGAATCAACTCAAAAAGATGTATCTGGATGGTGAAGTATCACAAAGTCAGACAGAACAACTTTTGAAAGAACTTGGTGTGGAGGAAAAAGATATTTATTTTACCATTGAGAAATGGGAAAATTCCGAAGATAACGATTATGATAAATATAATAAGCTGGAGCAGGCAATCAAAGCAGACGCTAATGTGAAGGAACAGATAGATTATCTGACAGAGCATGGAGTGGATGAAGAGACTGTAAAGAATAAGGTCAAGTCAATCATCAGGGAATTCTATAAAAATGGTACCATTACAGAAAAGCTGGCAAGAGAATACCTTAAGACATATTGGGATATGGAGGATGAAAATGATATATACTGGAAACTTAAAGAATGGAATTCCGATTCAGAAGAGTATGGACAGTATGATGATTTGCTGACTGCATTTGAAAATGGAAATTTCAAATCGACATTAAAAGAATATACTGACCATGGTATCGAAGCATCTCAGGTAAAGAATGCCTTTAAAGGTAAATATAAAAAGCTTTATATAGATGCCTACTTAAAGGGAGACCACAAGAAGGTTGATGATATAAAAGTGAAACTTAATACACTTACTGTAAATGGAAAGCGTCTTTTCGGAGCCAATGATTATCTTGCATGGAATAAAGAAGCTGACAAAACGAAATAGGGGGGAATTCCCCCTTATTTTATTGCTAAAATTTTCTTGTAGCTAATAGAACAGGAAAGGAAGTGAAAAGATGCAATATTCAGATTTAGAATTTGAACCTGTGGACTGGAAAGACTATCCATCTAATGCCACGAAATTGAATGCCAAAAATCTAAACAATGCGGAGAATGGTATTCTAAAACTGATTAAAGCAATGATTGAAATCAGAGAATTACTAGGGCATGAAGATTTAGAGACAGGAAGTATCATTACCGCAGTGAATGAACTGAACGGAAAATTTGGCGGTTATCAGGGATACAACCTGTTTGACCTTAATGAACTGACAGAAACAGCAAATGGATTTATTTATCAGAAGACTCTTGATGAAGCCGGATTAAAGGCAGGAAAAACATATTCCATCAGTATGGAAGGTGATTTTGATATTTATGTTTATGAATTAGATTCTGCAGGTGAGACATTAGCGTTACATTCACTCGCCGATGATAGCAGAACGGATTTATTTACACTGAATGCTAACTGTACAAGTATTTCGATTTTGTTTGCAAAAGGTCAGGGATACATCAGTCTGAACTATTGTAAGGCAGCAAGATTTATGCTGGAGTATGGTTCTGTCTGTCATTCCTATGAGCCATATACAGGCGGAAAGGAAATGACAAACTTATGGGAGGAGATTGCGAACAACATGAATAATATCGCAAGGAACCAGACAAAGATTATCGAGATGGGAGAAAATATACAAAGCATGCTTGATGAGCTTACAGACATTCTGGGAGGTGAGTATTAATGAGCTCGACAAATGCACTAACCATGTTAAGAGAGTCAATTCAGAAAATAGCATCAGCAGTAAGAACGCTTGTGGGAGATGAAACAGTAAAATATAAGTTTGTTGAATTGCCGGATGTAATCAGTGAAAAGCTTGTTAGCAGGCAAAAGGCAATTGATGCAATTAATGCAACAAAAACTGTTGGGAATGGATATGTATGTGAAGACAATGGGATGATAGTTGCCAGTGTAAGAGCTGAAGTTACAAATCATGATAACTCTTGGGATGGAACTGTCAGCTATGGCATTTATAAAAATGGAAAAGCTGTTAAAACAGGCAGTTTTCATGTTGATGGTTGGGATAAAGGTAGTGGCGGAACAAGTGCTTCTTTCACAGTTGTGAAGGGGGACACTGTATCATACAGTGGTGGTGTTTCGAGCGATGCGTATATCGGGGTAACTATAAGTGGCTCATTATCGTTTACACCAAACCCGTTTTAAACAAGGAGGATAAAAATGGAAAAGATTAGAGTGATTTTTACTACAGCTATTTCTTTGCTGTTTAATGTTTTAGGAGTATTGGCAGTTCCAGTGCTTCTTCTTGTAGGCTGCAATGTGATTGACTATGGAACAGGACTTGTTGCAACCAAGTACAGAGATGAAAAGATTACAAGCTATAAAAGTATTCGTGGGATTGCCAAAAAAGTATGTATGTGGTTATTGGTACTGATTGCTTCCTGGGTGGACATGCTGTTAAAATATTCAGTTCAGTTTATCGGAAAGGAATATAATTTGCCATTTCTTGTTGCAATCACAGTTTCCGTTTGGCTGGTGTTCAATGAGATGATTTCAATTTTAGAAAATATGATTGATATTGGTGTTACAATTCCGCCTTTTCTTATGCCTTTGGTAAAGAGAATGAGAGCAACTACAGAAAAGATAACAGAAACAGAGGAGAATACACATGAGTAATGAAATCAGACAGGAAGTAATCAAAGCGTTGGCATATGGAGAAGACAAAACAGAAATTGCTAATTTTGCTGAGATTTCAATAGATGAGGTAATTTCATTTGAACTTGATAATATCGAGGAGATAAAAGAATACAGAGAAGAATTAGAAAAGAGGTGTCAGTAATGATGGTATTATCCCATAATCAGTCAGTCCTGATGGAAGGAGCTGACATTTCTTATTTCCAGGGAAATATTGATGCAAAGAAAATGTCTGATGCAGGTATCAGATTAGTTATTATTCGTGCAGGATTTGGTCGTACAATTGACAAAAATTTTGTGTCATACATAAATGCATTATATAAGGCAGGAATTAGAATTGGTGTGTATTGGTTTATCTATGCATCAACGATTTATGAGGCAAGACTTAATGCGAAAAAATGTCTTGACGTAATTCGACCATATAAAGATATGATTACATGCGGAGTGTGGGCCGATTGGGAGTATGACTCAGATAAAGTAGCAGGAAATAAACTAACAGTATCAGCCAGATGCAATATTGTTAAAGAATTTCTAATGGATATTGAATTGGAAGGTTACATTACAGGTATCTACAGTAACCAGGATTATATAAAGAACGGAAAATTTTCGAAGGAATTAATTGCAGAGTATCCTCTGTGGTTTGCTAAATATGCAGGTGCAGCAGGTGATTATGCCAAAAAAGGATTGGGTAATTTTCCTTATCTTTGGCAGTATACTTCTTCCGGAAAGGGAAGCAAGTATGGAGTAAGCAGTAAATGTATTGATTTAGACCATGTATACTTTTATGATTCAGAGTATGTAGCTGATCAGGAGACCGTAACAGATAAAGTACAAAAGGATACCGGAGCAGTAAAGGCCTCTGACAATCCTTATCCTGTTCCAAAAAGAACGATTTTCTACAGTCAGAACAGTTACATAATGCATGGAGATGATGTAAAATATTGGCAGTGGCATTTATGGCGTTTTGGCTTGTTCCTGGATGAAAACGAAAATCCGGATGCGACGCAGATTGATGGCTATTGGGGACCGGATAGTAACAAAGCAGCATTGGAAGCAAAAAGAAGACTTGGATTACCTCTTAATAATAAGATGGATATTGCGGTCAGAATTGTGTTTGAGAGTGTGTGATAATTATATATGTTAGTGACATACAGTCCTCCGTATTGTGTGATAATGACCTGAGCAAGCTGCGGATTTGTCTGCGTAATCTTTACTGGATATTCCAATTTTTTCTCATAACTCCACATTAATAATACCCCCTTTCCCAAGGCCAGTCTTGCGTTGCCCATTTCCATTCTCTGTTATCTACGATAGAACCGCCAAACTCCAAAGGACCAAATTTTTCTGCATATTCTCTCTTCTTTTGTGCAGCGACCTTTTGAAAGTTTTTAAATTTCTCAATTGCTGCCTGGTCAAAAGGGTGGGTATCTAAATAGAGGTTCAATTCAATTACAACGAAATCAATTTTTCCAATTTCACGTAAAAGTTTTCTTCTTTCCTGATTATCACAGCATGGTTTTGGTGCTACATTCATGTTCGCCCTCTCCTTCCTGTGAAAGGTTTATTTAACATTGGAAATACCGTACCAATTCGATACGCTTCATCTAAATTCTCGTACATGTTACAGTTTTGCTGCCATGGCACGTAAGCCATTGCAACCGGGAACTGATCAATGTACTGCATTTGTTGCAATTGCTGCATCCATTCCTGCATTATTATGCCTTCCTTTTTGTCTTTATTATCAGCATATGAAAAAGGAAGTCATTGTGTGACTTTAATAATCCTTCACCCCACTCCAAAATCTGTAATCTCATATAAAACTTCTACCGAAGGGTCATCCAGCAAATCATGATAAGTCTGCATGAACCAATGCACAAGCTCGTCATCACGTTTGATAGAAGTAGAATTGTTATTGTACACATTAACAGTGCCAAGTTTAAAATACGTTTTTAAACAGTGGATGTCATAGGCAATCATCTCCTTTGTCTGCCCCTTGATACCTACCATAAGACAAGGGGAGTCAAAATAGGCAGCAACCTCTTCTGGGGAATGGAAATCAGCATGCTTATTTAAAACTTTCTCGCGGAAATTGTAGTCAAAGCTTTCCACACCAACCTTAAAGGTAATCGGAATACCAAAAAAGTCTCTCATTTCCTGCAGGCGCTTTCGGTAAATCCAATGAGCTTCGAAAAACAGGCGCCCGATATTTTTGGCAACAACCAATTCTTTGATTTCCCAAAGCGTTTCTTTTGGAATTTCAAAACAGCTTCCGGAGTTAATACATTCTAAAACGCCGAATTCACCAGTGACTTGAGAAAGTACCTCATGATTAGTACGTATCAGTTCTTCCTTATCACGTCCATTATCATCAATATAATCGCAAAAGGTACATTTGCCCCATGCACAGGGAAAACCGCGCAATAACACGATTTCCCTCTGATTTTTATTTGTAATTTTACTATAACGTTCCATTAAAACTCCTTAGGCTGTAAATGTTCTTTTAAAGAAAATGGCATACGTGTCATAATAATAGAAACCAGCATGACAGCAATGATACGGTCTAAATAATCAGTACCAACCTGTACAAAGAAAATACTTGCTGTTTCACCAAGACCTGCTTTTTCCAAAAGTGGAATCAGTAGGGAAGAGCCTGAGGAGGTAAGTCCACCAAAGCATAAAATGGTAATTATGGAGCTTACAAAAGTACCTGGAATGGTAATGATGAGTGTACCAAGTAATTTTTGAATCCCTTTCATCCAGGAAGTATGGAAGAAAAGACCAGCCATAAAACCGGTAATCATCCCCACTGGCATATAAAAAAGAGAGTAAATGTCGCAGGTAAAGCCCATAATCAGACCGCCAATGAGATTTGGAAACAGTCCGGTAATAGGACCAAGTAAGGCGCCGGTCAAAATAGTACCGATACAATCTAAATAAATAGGCAGACGTAAAAGTAAAGCAAGCTGTCCGCCCACCACATTAATGACAACGGCAAATGCAATAGCACATAATTGATATACATTGATATGTTTGGTTATAATTTTTGTATTCATAAATAATCTCCTGTGTTTTCAAGTTTTTGTCCTGTTAAGCGTTCTAGAAATAATTTCATAAAGGCAGTCTGGTCAACTTCTGTCAAAATGTGAGAATTAGACTCTTTTTTGTAAAAGTGCATGGAGTCTACGACAGACTGACCAATAGAAATGCCTGTGGTCTCAATGGCTGTATAGGCATCAAAGCCCTGACATAGAGAACGGTCGATAAAATAGGCAACGGCTAAAGGGTCATTGATGACACAGCCGATGATTTTCTCATATTCCCAATGAAAATCCATATAAAAATGTGTAATACTTTCTACAAAGGAGCCAACTTCAGGCTGTAAACGTTTCATATATGACACGAGTGTCGGTGTAAGTACAATTTTTCTGGTGACATCTAATCCAACCATATGGATTTTTTTGTGATGTTTTGCAAACAGCTCATAGCAGAGCGCAGCAGCATCCGGGTCGCACCAATAATTGTATTCAGCAACAGGAGAACAATTTCCATGACTTCTGAAATTGCCACCCATAGATACGATTTCATCTACCTGCGATAAAATGGTTTCATCCTTAGAAAATGCTTTTGCAAGATTTGTCATAGGACCAAGTGCAATGATAGAGAGACGTTCTTTTTTCAATGCATTTACCAGAAAAGTAACAGCATCTTCTTTCTTTTCATAGCCGGGAACAGGAGCGAAGTGAGACTCTCCAAGCCCATCCATACCGTGAGTATCCTGCGCACTGATATACGGGCGGACAAGAGGTGCTTTTTCTCCCTGATAAATGGGGATATCCAGGCGATGTAAACGCTGCAAAATGATTTTGGCATTTTCAAAGCCGATTTCGACGGGCACATTTCCACATACGATGGTAATAGCCACCACATCCAGTTCAGGCGAATTTAATGCCAACATAAGTGCAAGTGAATCATCAATACCGGGATCGCAATCAATAATTACTTTTTTCTTCATACTTTCCTTTCTGTGAAGCTTTACTTAAGGAAAAGCATAAAAAAATTGCAAAGACACCTGCTCAAGGAAAGCGCACAAAAAGTGCGCAAAGCGGATGCTTTGCAACATCAAATACTTTTATTCCTTAGTTTTTTATACTGGGAGGTTCACGAACCAGTGCATCATAAATGCAAAAAGTAGAATAACATAACAAAATGCGATTGTAAAGAGAAACATGAAAAGCAAATAAAGAAGCCAGTTTCCTGACTTCTTTAAGGTATAAGGGGAATGTTATATGAAAAAGAATTAAATGTTACTCAAAGTTTTTGTTTTCCTTTGATGCTATTATCTTATCAATAAAATATGTACAAAGTGTGGCAAAAATATGAGAACTTTGTGATAGAAATCTAAAGAAAAAATAAATCTAAGGTATGATAGTGCACAAAATATGTTAAAATAGAAGAAATAGTTTAACGGGGGAGAAACGATGCAGCGTAGAAACAAAAAGGTATTTTGTGCCATGGCTGTTATGGGAGTTATGAGTATCAGTGCATGTGGACAAACAACGGAGGAAAATGTACAGGATGTGCAAAACGAAAAAATAGCAGAAAGCGAGGAAGTTACAGTGCCGGAAATACCTGAAACAGATTTTGAAGTTACAATCACGATGGAAAATGCTTCACCATTTCATGATGGAAAATTTGAAGGTTGGGGAACAAGCTTTTGCTGGTGGGCAAACAGAATAGGATATTCAGATGTTCTTTCTGAAAAAGCAGCCAAGGCATTTTATGATAAGGAAGAAGGATTGGGATTAAATATTGTAAGATATAATATTGGCGGCGGTGATGACCCGACTCATGCACATATTACCCGTACAGATTCAGAAGTACCGGGGTATGCCATAAATCCGACCTATGATGAGACAAGTGGTACATACACATGGGAATATGATTGGACACAGGATGCCAATCAGCGAAATGTGCTGCAAAAGGTCATGGAAAATTATGGGGAAGATATCATTGTAGAGGGATTTTCCAATTCTCCACCATATTTTATGACGAATTCAGGCTGTAGTTCCGGTGCAGAAAATGCATCAGATGATAATCTCAGAGAGGATGCTTATGATGCATTTGCTACGTATCTTGTAGATGTAGCAGAGCATTTCGACAGTGAATGGGGCGTGCGTTTTCAGAGCATGACAGGTATGAATGAGCCTTACACCAGCTATTGGCATGCGTACAGTGATAAACAGGAGGGATGCCATTTTGAATATGGAGAGTCTCAGTCCAAAATGATAGTAGCGCTTAGAAATGCTTTGAATGAAAGAGGAATGGAAGATGTTCAGGTATCCGGTACTGATGAAACCAGTATTGATACACAATTGATTACCTATAATAATTTAAGTCCGCAAGCCAAAGAGTCTATTACCAGAATTGATACACATAGTTATAGTGGAACAAGTCTTGCAAGGATGAAAGAAGTTGCATCTTCAGAAGGAAAGAATCTTTGGATGTCAGAGGTAGACGGTGGTGACATCGTAGGCAGAAATGCTGGACAAATGGGAGCAGGACTTTGGCTTGCAAGACAGATTATCAATGATATGAATGGCATGGAACCATCGGCTTGGATTTTATGGCAGGTCATTGATAATCATATCAGTAAGGATGGCTATCATGGAAAAACAGATAGTGGAATGGTGGATGTGGAAAAAGGATATTGGGGAACAGCAGTGGCAGACCATGATAATGAGGACATTTTACTTACCATGAAATATTATACCTTTGGTCAGTTCACCAGATATATCAGACCGGGTGACACCATTATTTCCGGTGATAAAAGAAGCCTGGCAGCCTATGATGCAGAAAATCAGAAGCTTACGATAGTTGTGATGAATAGTGATGAAGAAGAAATCAGCTATTATTTTGATTTGTCGTCTTTTTCAAAGATTGGTACTTCTGCACAGGTTATCCGTACCAGTGGTTCCTTAGAAAATGGAGAAAAATGGAAAGAACTTGCGCCGATAGAAACTTTGGAAAACGGTTTAGCAGTAAACTTAAAGGGAAATTCTGTTACAACCTTTGTGATTGAAAATATTGTTGAATAAATGTGAAAAAAGTCTAAAGCTTTCCGGATTTTACAGACGAAAAAGAAAAATGTGTTATAATGGATACGTAAGAAAAGGAGGCCAATGATGGATGATTTTTTAAGTTTTGTCAATGACCTGTTAAAGAACAGAGTGGAAGATATTTATGGAAACCTTGAAAATGGGCGAACCATTCCTTTTTCGCCGCTAAGTACTATATTAGATCGCATTGGAGTCAATATGCAGTATAAAGAGGCGCAAGAGATAAATAGAGATTTGCAGAAGTTTGGGAAAAAGAAGAAGCATAGCCCTTACTGGGGAACACTGATTACATTAGTAAGCGGATTTGCTTTTTACTATTTGTGGCTGGAACAGTTTTTAGGCTTAGAAAGTATAATAGTAAAGCTATTTCTGACCATGTTTTTTACGGATATTGTTTTTGCCATTTATGGCTATTTCAGATATAAAAACTCGGTAAAAGCAGTCAGTGATATTTTTGGCGAGTTTCACTATGAAGTAAGCAGTCAGATAACTGATACGGACCGTAAAATTTTGACCAAACTTCATATTCCGTTACCAGATGCCAAGGTAGAGTCTTATCAGAAAATATGTCAGGTACTAAAAAACAACCATATTGTTTTCCCTGCGGAACTGGATGGGGTCAGAGACGAGATTAATTATTTAAAAAAGCGCCAGGAAGAGGGCGTATTGGAAATTGGACAAGATGAGGTATGTGTCATTTTTCCAAAATAATGAGAGTGTAAAATAAAGTGTGTAAGTTACCGGTAACAAAACTTACGCACTTT
>CAMBAN010000076.1 GCA_945864145.1 uncultured Lachnospiraceae bacterium
GGTAAATTTTTACAGGATGTAGCTACACTTTATGAACAGAAAAAAGCACAGGAAATTGTCGATATTTCTAATCAGTCTTCTAAAGAGGGTATTCGTATTGTCATAGAACTCAAAAAGGATACCAATGTAGAAAACTTTAAAAATCTACTTTACAAAAAGACCAGATTGGAAGATACTTTTGGTGTCAATATGATTGCTATTGCAGATGGCAGACCTGAGACACTTGGCTTAAAGAGTATTATTGCAAAGAATGTAGCTTTCCAGTATGAAATATGTACAAGAAAATATACCAATCTGTTAAATAAGGAATTGGAAAAGCGAGAAATTCAGGAAGGTTTAATCCGTGCCTGCAATATCATCGATTTGATTATTGAGATTTTGCGTGGCTCTAAAGATAGAAATATGGTGAAGAACTGTCTCACTAATGGTGTGGTAGACGGTATCACTTTCCGTTCCAAAGAGTCAAAAATCATGGCTGAACAGCTTAATTTTACAGAAAAACAGGCAAATGCCATTCTTGATATGCGTCTGTATAAGCTGATTGGTTTGGAAATAGATGCGCTCATGAAGGAAAATGAAGAAACAAATGCCAATATCTATAGGTATGAAGATATATTAGAGCGCAAAGAATCCATGGCACTTGTTATTATGGAAGATTTAGACCGCATTAAAAAGGAATATAATCATAAACGTAAAACACGAATTGAAAATGCAGAGGCTGCTGTTTATGAGGAAAAGAAAGTCGAGGAAATGGACGTTATGTTCCTCATGGATCGTTTTGGCTATTGCAAGACCATTGATTTGAATACGTATGAGCGTAATAAAGAAACTATTCATGCGGAATTGAAATACATTGTGAAATGTAAAAATACAGGAAAAATTTGTCTATTTACAAATACAGGACAGTTGCATACCATAAAGGTATCAGATATTCCGTTTGGAAAATTTAGAGATAAAGGTGTTCCGATAGATAATATCAGCAACTATAGTTCCAATAATGAAGAAATAATTACACTGATGAATCAGTCTGAATTAAACCTTTATAAAATGGTGTTTGTGACTAAAACGGCTATGTGTAAGATTGTAGATGGAAAAGAATTTGATGTGGCCAAGAGAACGGTAGCAGCGACAAAGCTTATGGATGATGATGAAGTTGTAAGCGTTACCATATTAAATGAGCAGAATTTCATTGTTTTACAAACAAAAGAGGGTCTGTTCTCTCGTTTCTCTTTAGTGGAAATACCTGAAAAGAAAAAAGCAGCCGTTGGTGTAAGAGGCATGAAGCTGGAAGAAAAAGATTACATTGAAAATGTTTACTATACTTTATCCGGCTCTGAACAAGTGATAAAATATAAGAATAAGAAAATTGATCTGAATAAACTGAAACTTGGTAAACGAGATACAAAGGGAGTAAAAGTAAGAACGTCCTAATCCATTTATTCAGTTTTCGGAAAGGTAATGATAAGTATGATGAGAGTAATTGCTGGCACAGCCAGAAGCCTGCGTTTAAAAGCACCTGAAGGTCTGGACACAAGACCAACAACAGATAGAATTAAAGAAACTTTATTTAACATGCTGATGCCATATTTGGGAGATGCTGTTTTTGTAGACTTATTCTCCGGCAGCGGTGCTATTGGTATTGAAGCAATCAGTCGTGGGGCAAAAAAGGCATATTTTGTAGAAAATGCGCAAAAGGCAGTTGACTGTATCACAGATAATGTGAAACATACACGTTTTGAAGAACAGTCAGTTATTGTAAAACAGGATGTATTTGCGGCACTTCGTGGTAGCATTAAAGATACCGCAGATGTAATTTTTATGGATCCGCCTTATGATCATGAATATGAAAAGCATGCGTTAGAAATATTAAAGGATGCAAACTATGTAACAGAGGATACCTTAATTGTAGTAGAAGCATCAATAGATACCGACTTTTCCTATGTTTCTGACTTGGGCTTTGAAATAACGAAAGAAAAAGTATATAAAACAAATAAGCATGTTTTTATAAGAAGGAGTTAATGACTAATGAAGGCTGCTATTTATCCGGGAAGCTTTGACCCAATGACATTGGGCCATTTGGATGTTATCCAAAGAGCATCCAAAATGTTTGACCAGCTGACTGTCAGTGTTTTAGACAACAAGGCTAAGAATGCGTTGTTTTCTGTAGAAGAACGTGTTAACATATTAAGAGAGGCTACTAAAGATTTACCTAATGTTACAGTCGATTCTTTTGATGGTCTGTTGATTGACTATGCGAAAGAAAAGAACATACATGTATCTGTCAGAGGACTTCGGGCTATTACGGATTTTGAATATGAGTTGCAGATTGCCCAGACAAACCGCAAATTGTCTAATGGTGCGTTGGATACTGTTTTCCTGACAACCAGCTTAGAGTATGCCTATCTGAGTTCTTCCAGTGTAAAGGAGATAGCTTCCTTTCATGGGGATATTTCTCAGTGTGTACCTGATTTTGTTGTGAATTTAGTAAAGGCAAAGTTTGAAAAAAAATAAGGGGATAGGAAGGAGTAACTATGAGTAGTAAAATTGAACAGACAATAGAGCAGATTGATGAATTTATTGAAAACTGTAAATATAAACCATTTTCTACTGAAGTGATTATGGTGAATAAATCAGAATTGGAAGAGCTGATTGTTGATTTAAGAAAGACTTTACCAGAAGAGATTACCAGATACCAGAAGATTATCAGCAATAAGGAAGCTATTTTAAATGATGCAAAGAAAAAAGCACAGGATTTAATCAATGATGCGACAATTCAGACAAATGAGTTGATTAGCGAACATCAGATTATGCAGCAGGCTTATGCTCAGGCAAATGAAATTGTAGAGCTTGCTTCAAAACAGGCGCAGGAAATATTGGACTCTGCAACGACAGAAGCAAATGACATGAAAACTGCTGCTATGCAGTATACAGATTCTATTCTTGCAAACTTGGAAAATATTATTAAGCATAGTATTGATACTTCTACAGCAAATTACAATACTATGATGGCAGATTTGCAACAAGTTGAGAGTATTATTTCCTCTAACAGAGCAGAATTAATGCCACAAGAAGAGGAAGAGGCTGTGACTACAGAGGAAACACAGCAACAGGCAATTTAAACTTCGTAATGAGAGAGTTCGCCGGATGACGGACTCTTTTTGCGTAATAGAAAAACGTTCGGATGTAGTAAGATTCTGTAAAAATTTTTCTTACATTTAGATTACTGCTTTACACAATTTGATAAATAAAAATCGTGTTAAGAATCGTTAACAGAATAAGGATAATTTTGTTTTTTATATAATTTGTTGCAGAAAGTCCTGCTGGAACAATAAAAGTAAAAGCCTGCATCAGACCGGATATTCCACCAAAACTCAGCAAAGTAAGCAAAGCAGTGATTTTTGCAGGAACGGATAAAAGAGAGCTTTGACAAAGTATTGGAAGACCTGTAGAAATTTCAAAAGAACTACCTAAAATGGTCATATATCCCTCTTTTACCGGAAAAACGTATAGTATACTTCTTAGTACATTTGCAATAAGCATATGGGCACCAATCATACCGATTGCCTTTAGATTATTACTGCAGGCGGTTTGAAAGGCTGATAAAAAGTTTTTATATGATATGTCTACATTGAGAGGCTCAATGCTTTTAGAAGGATGAGCAAGTTGTGTCCTGCAAAGAAAACAGCCATATCCGAGAGGGATAAGATAGATTCCTAATAAACAGGGAATTGCCATCTGGGGTTGTAAAGCAAGGAGTGCAGGATAGACAAATCCTTTATAATAAGCAGGACTAAAGGTGTTGCAAAAACCAAGCAGAACTTCAGCTTCCTTCTTAGAAAGTTTTTTCTCTGTATAGAATTGAGAAACGATTTTAGCACCCATCGGAAATCCAAAAAAAAAGCCTGCAACCAGGCAATAGCTTCCGCATACTGTGGTGAAAAAAATCCTTCTGAGAACAGGATAAAAAAGCATGGCAAGAAGCATGTCGAGTCCTAGAATACTCATGCAGGAATGAAACATCATAAAAGGAAAAAGAATCGGTAAGATTCTTGTTAGCCATTGATAGATGCTTTCTAATGCTAAATTTACAACTTGTGATGAACCCAAAAGAAGAACGAAAAACAGAAACAGGAACAGAAGTAGATATATTTTTGAAAGGAAGGATGTTTTCCTATACATATAGCTATTTCCCACAATGACATATAATGTTATACTTATTATATGCACAGTCTGGGAAGACATACCATTGGAGAGGTATTTATTTTATGAGATTAGACAAATATTTGGCACAAATGCAGGTTGGTACCAGAAGTGAAGTAAAAGACTTGATAAAAAAAGGTGCTGTTTCGGTAAATGACGAACCTGTCAAAAAAGCAGATTGCAAAATAGAAGAAAATACAGACAAAGTATGCGTTTACGGAAAAGAGCTTATTTTTCAAAAGTTCTTTTATTATATGCTTCATAAACCCGCAGGAGTCGTAACTGCCACACAGGATAATTGTGACAAAACTGTCATGGATTTTCTTGTGGATGCTCCCGGAAAGGATATGTTTCCGGTAGGAAGATTGGATAAGGACACAGAAGGATTATTATTGATTACTAATGATGGAGAATTGGCACACAATTTACTGTCTCCTAAAAAGCACGTGGAAAAGACCTATTATGTAGTGTGCACAGGTACTCTACAGGAGGACACTTTATCAAGATTGGAAAATGGTGTAGATATTGGCGAGGATACAGTAACACTTCCTGCAAAGGCAGTTCTTTGTGAACAGGCAGAGGGAAGCTATACCATTCTTTTGACAATTACAGAGGGAAAATTTCACCAGGTAAAAAGAATGATACATGCAGTAGGTGGCGAGGTTACCTATTTAAAACGAATATCTTTTGGTCCATTAGTGTTGGATGAAACTTTAGAAAAGGGACGCTTTCGTGCATTAACAAAAGAAGAACAGGAAGCACTGCTGCAGAAAGTATGAAAAGAATTTCTAATCACTCAGAGCAAAGGCTCTTTCGTGAAGAAATTCTATGTTTCATACAGGAAAAAGCTAAAGCTTTTTCAGCTCTATTTGAGCAGCCTATGGCTGCATGAGGATTAGTAAGTTTAGAGAGGAATAGAAAATTGTCATTAAGTAACGGTTTTTTACCAGTAAACAAAGAAGAAATAAAGGAGCTTGGATTAGAACAGTTGGATTTTGTCTATATTTCAGGAGATGCCTATGTAGATCATCCGTCTTTTGGTCCGGCTATTATCACAAGAGTTTTACAAGCGCATGGTTATTCTGTCGGAATGATAGCACAGCCGGATTGGAAAGATGAAAAAAGCATTGCTGTGTTAGGTGAGCCAAGACTTGGTTTTTTAGTTTCTTCCGGTAACATGGATTCCATGGTAAATCATTATTATGTATCAAAAAAGCATAGAGAATCAGATGCCTATACTCCCGGAGGTGAAGCATATAAAAGACCTGACCATGCGGTTGTAGTATATTGCAATCTGATTCGCAAAACTTTTAAAAAGACACCGATTATCATAGGTGGTATCGAAGCAAGCCTTCGCCGTATGGCACATTATGATTATTGGTCAGACTCCTTTAAAAGGTCTATTTTACTAGATAGTCAGGCCGATTTGATTTCCTATGGTATGGGAGAAAAATCTATCGTAGAAATCGCAGATGCGTTACAAAGCGGTCTTGATGTGAAAGATATCTCTTTTATTGCAGGAACTGTTTATAAAACAAAAGATATTTCAGGACTTTATGAATATGAGCTGCTGCCTTCTTATGATGACATGAAAGCAGATAAAGCCTTATATGCAAAAAGTTTTAAAATTCAGCATGATAATACAGACCCTTTTACAGGGAAAGTGTTGGTAGAGCCTTATGATCATGGTGTTTATGTAGTACAAAATATTCCACAACCACCTCTTACGACTCAGGAAATGGATGATGTCTATGCACTTCCGTATACACGTACTTATCATCCTATGTATGAGGAAGCTGGCGGTATTCCAGCCATTAAGGAAATTAAGTTTTCTTTAATCAGTAATCGGGGTTGTTTTGGTGGGTGTAATTTCTGTGCCTTGACCTTTCACCAGGGAAGAACGATTCAGGTCAGAAGCCATGAGTCTATTGTGAATGAAGCAAAAGCTATTATAGAGGATAAAGAGTTTAAAGGGTATATTCATGATGTTGGAGGTCCTACTGCAAACTTCAGACATCCATCCTGTCAGAAACAATTAAAGTATGGTGTTTGCAAAAACAGACAGTGTCTATTTCCAAAGCCATGTAATAATTTGTATGTAGACCATTCTGATTATTTGTCTTTATTGCGGAAATTGCGTAATTTGCCCGGTGTCAAAAAAGTGTTTGTTCGTTCCGGTATTCGATTTGACTATCTTCTGTTGGACAAGGATGATACTTTCTTTCGAGAATTAGTGGAGCATCACATTAGTGGTCAGTTAAAGGTCGCACCAGAGCATATATGTGATGCGGTACTTTCTAAAATGGGAAAACCGGAAAATGCAGTGTATGAAGCCTTTATCAAAAAGTATAAAAAGCTGAATCAACAGATGTGGAAAAATCAATTTGTTGTTCCTTATTTAATGTCTTCTCATCCCGGTTCTACGATAAAAGAAGCAGTAGAGCTTGCAGAATATTTGAGAGATATTGGTTATATGCCGGAGCAGGTGCAGGATTTCTATCCGACGCCATCTACCATGTCAACGGTCATGTACTATACCGGTATTGATCCGGAAACCATGAAACCTGTATATGTATGCAAAAATCCGCATGAAAAAGCGATGCAGAGAGCTCTTATCCAGTATCGTAACCCACAAAATTACGATTTGGTAAAAGAAGCTTTGATAGCTGCAGGCAGAACAGATTTAATTGGATTTGATAAAAAATGTCTGATTAAACCAAGAAATATGGCAAAAACCTATCAGAATGATAGAACAGTATCTAAAAATGGTGGAAAAGGTAAGAAAACCGGGGGAACTGAAAGAAACAAAAATCAAAAGAATATTGTTAAAAAGAAAAAATCAACAATTAGAAATAATCACAGCAAAAAAGGAGCACGTTCATAATGAATATAATACTGATAACAGGGGCATCCTCAGGCATTGGGTTGGAATTTGCTCTCCAGCTTGATAATGTTTTTACTAAAGTAGATGAAATTTGGATGATTGCAAGGCGAAAAGAGGAAATGCTGAAGGTTGCAGAATGTATGGAGCATACAACCAGAATACTTGACATGGATGTCACAAAAGAAGAACACCTGGAAAGACTCAAAGAGCTTCTTGCAGATGAAAAACCATGTATCAGAATGCTGGTAAACTGTGCAGGTTATGGAGTCATGGGAAAATTTGATACGTTGCAGCTTGCGGAACAGACAGGAATGTTAGATGTTAACTGTAAAGCATTAACAGCGCTTACCTATATGTGTATTCCCTATATGAAACGAAACAGCAGAATTATTCAACTTGCATCCAGTGCGGCTTTTATGCCCCAACCTGGCTTTGCCGTTTATGCGGCTTCGAAGGCATATGTATACAGTTTTTCCAGAGCACTCTCTGAAGAGCTTCGCAAAAAGGAAATCTACGTAACAGCAGTATGCCCGGGACCTGTAAACACTCCGTTTTTTGAGATAGCAGAGAAAAATGGTAAGACCTTAGCCTGCAAAAAACTTTTTTTGGCATCTGCAGAAAAGGTAGTAGAAAAAGCAATCAATGACAGTTATCATAAAAGAAGAATTTCTGTGTATGGAGTATCTATCAAGTTTATGTATGCTTTGACCAAGGTATTGCCACAGCAGCTTATATTAGATGTCATGAGAGTTTTAAAATAGACAGTTAGGAGCCAGGCTATGATGAAAAAGAAAAAACATAAGGGTGAAATAGGATACCTGATTTATCAAAGAAATGTGGTAGTGATACAGACGATTATTTTATATGCTGCTGCTTTGCTTGTGTTTTTTACAGGCTATTTTTGGACAGATACAAAGGCAAATATCTTTTCCATTATTGCAGTGTTGATGCTTTTGCCTGCAAGCAGAAGTACCGTTTCCATGATTATGTACATGAAAGTGCCATCCTATAACAAAGAGATTACAAACCAGCTTGCACAAAAAGAAGGAACTGTACAGCTTTTGCATCAGATGTATCTTACCTCTTATCAAAAAAATTATCCAATTACCTGTTTCGCAGTACATGGCAATCATCTGATAGGTTATACAGAATTTGCAAAATGTGATGTGAATGAATGCGAAAAACATATTGAGGGCATTTTGAAACAGAATGCCGTAAAAAATGTGACCATTAAGATTTTTAGAGAACTGAATAAATTTGAAGAGCGTGTCAGCCAATTAGAAAAAATGGAATCTCATAAGCAGGATGCAGATATCGTTCTTTTATTAAAAGATATTTCATTATAGAGGAAAAAGGATATGATTTGCTTACAGATTGAAAAAGCGGAAGCGGGACAACGCTTTGACAAATATCTGAAAAAGAAGCTGAAGGATGCACCAGACAGTTTTATTTATAAAATGCTTAGAAAAAAGAATATTACTTTGAATGGTAAAAAAAGTGAAGGCAAAGAAATGCTTTGTGTTGGTGACGAAATCAAGTTCTTTTTTTCGGATGAAACCTTTGAAAAATTTGCCGGAAAAACGGTAAGTGAGACATCTGCTTATGAACAGGCGTTTCATACAATAAAACAGATAAAAGTGATTTTTGAAAATGAAGACATTTTGATATTGGGAAAACCGGCAGGTGTTTTGTCACAAAAAGCAAAGCCGGAGGATAACAGCATCAATGAATGGATGCTTGGCTATTTATTATCCACAAATGCTGTAACGAAGGAAAGTTTAAAAACGTTTAAACCATCTGTATGCAATCGATTGGACAGAAATACATCAGGTATCATTCTTTGTGGCAAAACACTGGCAGGCAGTCAATATTTAAGCCAAATTATAAAAAATAAAGATTTGGAAAAGTATTATCACTGTCTGGTACCCGGAAAAATTTCATTGGATGAAAGAGTTTCCGGGTATTTATGGAAAGACCACAAATCAAATAAAGTAACAATTTACCAAAAAAGGGAAGATATTCCTTTACAAAAACAGGAGGAAGCAGAATACATTGATACTGCTTTTCATACCTTACAGACTTTTTCAGATTGTACTCTAATTGAGGTACAGTTATTTACGGGAAAGACACATCAAATCAGAGCCCATTTAGCATCTCTTGGGCACCCGATTATTGGAGATACAAAGTATGGAAGCTACTCTGTCAATCAAAGCTATCATAGGCTTGGAGCCAGGGCACAGTTGTTACATGCATATAAAATAGTATTTCCTGAAAACAAGGAAGAAGTATGGAAAGAGCTGTCACAAAGAACCTTTATATGTGAAGAGCCTGAAATATTTACAAAAGTACAAAATAAAGCATAGAAAAGGAAGGGGAAACAGATGGCAACCTTTAGCTCAAGGGGACTAAGGGGTTCTCTATTAGAAGAGATGATTAACATGACAAATGATAAATATCGTGAAAATCATCTCGCTCTCATTCAAAAAATTCCAACACCCATAACACCCATAAATATTGATAAACAAAGCAGGCATATTACTCTTGCATACTTTGACCAGAAAAGTACCGTTGACTACATTGGTTCCGTGCAAGGGATACCTGTTTGTTTTGATGCAAAGGAATGTGCCAAAGACACGTTTGCATTACAGAATATCCATCCGCACCAGGTTGCTTTCATGGTAGATTTTGAAAAGCAAAAGGGTGTGGCCTTTTTCTTAATTTATTATACGGCAAAGGATATTTTCTATTATCTTCCATTGAGAGACTTGTTAGTTTTTTGGGAGAGGATGGAAAAAGGCGGACGTAAGAGTTTTCGCTTTGATGAGCTCAGAGAGGAATATTGTATAAAAAACAGAAATGGATTTATTATTCCTTATTTAGATAAACTGCAAATGGATTTAAATGAAAGAACAGATGATTGACAAGTGAAGTAAAAAAGTGTATACTGCTAAATAGTTTACTGTGTTATCGAATTAGCACGTTACCACATTAAAGTGAAAGGTATGAATGATTATGGATTTTTTAGGTAAAAGATTAGTACATACTCCAGAGGGTGTTAGAGACATTTATGGAAAGGAATATGCATCTAAACTGCATATTCAAAATTTGTTTCATGATAAGTTGTCTTCTTTTGGTTATCAGGATATTCAGACTCCGACCTTTGAATTTTTTGATGTGTTTGGAAGAGAAGTAGGTACAACACCATCAAAAGAGTTATATAAGTTTTTTGATAAAGAAGGAAATACCTTAGTGCTTCGCCCGGATTTTACACCATCAATTGCCAGATGTGCAGCAAAATATTTCATGGATGAGACAATTCCTCTTCGTTTTTGCTACGTCGGTAATAATTATATCAATACCAATAATTTACAGGGTAAATTAAAAGAGACAACTCAAATGGGTGCTGAACTGATTGGAGATGCAAGCCCGGAAGCTGATGCAGAGATGATTGCAATGCTTGTGGAGTCATTGCAGAATGTAGGACTTACAAAATTTCAGGTATCTGTAGGTCAGATTGATTTCTTTAAGGGCTTATGTGCGCATGCCGGATTGGATGAAGATACCGTATATGTGCTTCGCGAATTCATTTCTAATAGAAATACCTTTGGTGCAAAGGAGCATTTATTAGGAAAAGGAATCCCGGAATCTGATATAGATGCCATTTTGAAAATCAGTGAGCTCTTTGGTTCTGTCGATATCCTGGATGAAGCTATGAAAATAGCAAATAATGAGAAGTCAAAAAAAGCGATTGAACGTTTACAGCAAGTATATGAAAGATTAAAATTATATGGTGTAGAACAGTATATTTCTTTTGATTTGGCAATGGTCAGCAAATATAATTATTACACAGGTGTCATTTTTAGCGCTTATACCTATCAGGCAGGTAGTGCAATTGCAAAAGGCGGTCGTTATGATAAGCTGTTGGAGAAATTCGGAAAAACTTCTCCGGCAACAGGTTTTGTTGTTATCATTGATGATTTGATGGCAGCAATGCAGCGTCAGAAAATTTGTCCGGAACCGGAAAATAAAAATGTTTTGGTGCTCTACCAAACAGATTTTAAGCAGGGACTTGCTACAGCTTTTGACTACAGAAAAAAGGGTTATGCTACAACTTTGATGAAAATGGAAAAAGATATGGAATCTTATCAGGAATTTGCAGCAAATAATCATTATATAAAAGTAGTATCTGTATAGGAATAAGTGAGAAAGGCATGGAGTATAAAAAATGAATGAAGAAATGAGATATCTGACCTTTGCTTTGGGAAAAGGTCGTCTTGCAAATAAAACATTAGAGCTTTTAGAAGAAATCGGTATTACCTGTGAGGAAATGAAGGATAAAGAATCAAGAAAACTGATTTTTGTAAATGAAGAGCTGAAACTGAAGTTTTTCCTTGCCAAGGGACCGGATGTACCTACTTACGTAGAATATGGTGCAGCGGATATCGGCGTTGTTGGAAAAGATACCATTATGGAGGAAAATAGAAAAGTATACGAAGTATTGGACTTGGGATTTGGCAAATGCAGAATGTGTGTCTGTGGACCGGCTTCTGCAAAGGAACTGCTAAAACACCATGAAATGATTCGTGTTGCAAGTAAGTATCCGAAAATTGCAAAAGAATATTTCTATAACCAAAAACATCAGACCGTAGATATTATTAAACTGAATGGTTCTGTTGAGCTTGGACCAATTGTTGGCTTAAGTGATGTTATCGTTGATATTGTAGAGACAGGTTCTACCTTACGTGAAAATGGATTAGAAGTTTTAGAGGAAATCTGTCCGTTATCTGCCAGAATGATTGTCAACCAGGTCAGCATGAAAATGGAAGCAGAACGTATCCAAAATATTTTACAGGCTTTAAAGAGTAAACTATAAGAAGGAAGGCATACCCAGGAAATGAGAATTGTAAAGTTAACATCAGAAACAAAACAAAATCTGTTAGAGAGTTTATTAAAAAGAAGTACCAATGATTATGGAGAATATGAAAAGATTGTTGCAGATATCATTGCCAATGTAAGAGAAAGAAAAGAAGCCGCTATTTTTGAATATTCTTTAAAATTTGACAGATGTGTCATGACAAAAGAAACTTTTTTAGTAACCAGGGAAGAAATTGAGGCTGCTTATCAGGAACTGGATCCTCATTTTATTCAGGTCATGAAAGATTCTGCTGCCAATATTAAGTCTTATCATGAAAAACAGAAGAGAAACAGCTGGTTTGATGCCAAAGAAGACGGAACCATTTTAGGACAGAAAATTACACCTATGCAAACTGTTGGTGTATATGTGCCAGGTGGAAAAGCAGCATATCCTTCTACTACTTTAATGAATGTTGTTCCGGCAAAGGTAGCAGGTGTTCCTAACATCGTTATGACAACACCGGCCAATGCAGAGGGAAAGGTTAATCCTGCTACTTTAGTTGCAGCGGATATTGCCGGAGTAGATAAGATTTTTAAGGTTGGTGGTGCACAGGCAATTGCGGCTTTGGCGTATGGTACAGAAATGATTCCTAAGGTAGATAAAATTGTCGGACCGGGAAATATTTTTGTGGCTATGGCAAAAAGAGCTGTTTACGGACATGTCAGCATCGATTCTATTGCAGGTCCTTCTGAGATTTTGGTTCTTGCTGATGAAAGTGCGACACCACGTTACATAGCTGCTGATTTATTATCACAGGCAGAACATGACGAAATGGCTTCTGCTATTTTAATTACAACAAGCGAAGAACTTGCAAAGAAAGTATCGGAAGAAGTAGATGGTTTTGTAAAAATATTGGAAAGAAAGGAAATTATTCAGAAATCCTTAGACAGATATGGCTATATTCTGGTTGCACCGGATATGGAAACAGCGATTGAAGCAACGAATGAAATCGCGTCTGAACATTTGGAAATTTTAACAAAAAATCCATTTGATACTATGACAAAGATTAAGAATGCCGGAGCTATTTTCCTTGGTGAATATTCTTCTGAACCATTGGGTGACTATTATGCAGGTCCTAACCATGTGTTACCTACAAACGGTACTGCAAAGTTTTTCTCTCCACTTAATGTAGATGATTATATGAAGAAATCAAGTATCATTTCCTATTCCCGTGAAGCACTGGAAAAGGTGCAT
>CAMBAN010000077.1 GCA_945864145.1 uncultured Lachnospiraceae bacterium
GTAAAAATCAAGGATGGAGAATGTATCGTAACCAAAAAGGGAGCTTATCAGGTTCAAATGGCTTTTGAAGCAGGGAAAAAGACACTGACAGATTATAACACACCCTTTGGCAACATTATGATTGGTCTGGATACTACAACTTTATTGGTAGAAGAAACAGAAAATCAAATCAACATTCTCATCAAATATGGTTTGGAAGCAAACTACCAGTATGTAGCAGATTGCACGATTTCCATCGAAGTGGATGCACATGCGTAGAAAAAAAGAGTAGTGTATGTTGTATTTCTTCAACATATACTACTCTTTTGTTAACAGCGAACTATTTAATTGGTTTTGCTCCGGCTTTCTCTTGCATCTTTTCAACCCAGGCTTTAAACTTACCTTTTTTCTTGCCAGTAGTAGGAGCGATGCTTCCACGAAGTCCTTTTACCTCTGTGATATAAATACCACTCATAGTAGCCTTTACTTCTTTCTTTACAGGAACACTGTCGAAAATAGCAGCATCACAAATCAGTGAAGTAATCTGAGGACCGATTTTGGCTTTTACGATAGGAAGCTTTGCACCACGCATATATTTTGGTGTCTGTTCTAAGACGATAGAAGGTAGTCCCGCATCTTTAAGCTTCATCTTTTTCTTATCAATAACTAACATGGTAACGGTCTGCTTTGCAGCCTCAATTTGTGCCTGTTGTTCCGCCTGCTTTTTCTGTGCTTTTTTTCCAACAAAGAATAAAACGATAATAGCTACAACTAAAATAGCTAAAATAATTAACAAAACTGTTGCAAATGTACTCAATATTTTTTCCTCCCGACCGAAATGTATACTTTATTAGGCAAAAAGAATTGTATCATTAAATAGCTAAAAGTGCAAGAAATCCTTTTCATTTGCTGTCATTTATGGTATAAGTGTTATGTTATGTCGTATTTTTTGACATGAGAAAGGCATGGGTATAGAGAAATGAAGAAGAAACTTTTTTTGATGGTGTTGACCGGAACAATGATGCTTAGCTTAGCTGCATGCGGCAGCAAAAAGGAGACAGGCGAAGAGTCAACAGAGACAACAACTGCAGAAGCAACAGAGGGAAGTACAGAAAAGGCAACAGATACAGCAATAACAGGTGCAGACAGAGAGGATTATGTTGCAATCGTAGATTTGAATACAGATGATTATGTAACTTTGATGGATTATAAAAATATGGTCATCCAGGTAGAAAAGACAGAAGTAACGGATGAAAGCATCAAAAAGTATATCAATCAGAGTGTGTTAGGCAGCTACCCGATTACAGATAGAGAAGCAGCTAACGGAGATACTGTTACGATTGATTTTACAGGCAAAAAGGACGGAGAGGCTTTTGATGGAGGTTCCTCTGAGGATTATAAGCTCACTTTGGGTTCAGGTGCATTTATTCCGGGCTTTGAAGATGGTCTGGTGGGTGTAATGCCGGGTGAAACAGTAGATTTAGAGCTTACTTTCCCAGAGAATTATACATCCGCTGACCTTGCAGGACAGGATGTTGTATTTACTGTAACTGTGAAAAATATCCTGGTACAGGCTGACTATGATACTGTAACAGAGGAACAGCTTGCCGAGATGAACTTAGGCGATAAGACAAAGGAAGATATTTGGAAAGAAGCAAAAGCAGCTTTAGAAGAGGATGCAAAGACAAGCTATGAGGCAAATATTTCCAGTGCAATTATTAATGAATTGATGGAGAATTGTACAGTAACTTCTATCCCTGATTATTTAGTAGAAGAAGAGGTAGATTATTACAATTCTTATTATGAAAACATCAGCCAAATGTACTATGGTTGTGATTTAGATACTTTTATTACAACCTATTATGGTATTACTATGGACGAGTACAATGAACAGATTGAGACAATGGCAGAGGAAATCGTAAAGGAATACTTAATCTTTGAAGCAATTGCAAGAGAAGAGGGTATCGAAGTAACAGAGGAAGAGCTAGTAGCAAAAGCGGAAAAAGAAGCCAAAGAGTATGGCTATGATTCCGCAGAGGCTGTATTAGAAGCAGCAGGAAAGAATGCTTATAGAATGTATGAGATTCAGGACAAAGTACTTACAGCATTAAAAGGAATGGTTACCATTCAGTAGAATCATTATCGGTGGAAATAATTTCCACCGATTTTTTTTACCCCTGTTTGACATAATATCCATGAAGCGATAAAATTTATCTATATGGAGAAACAGCAGGTTGCTCAGAAACGAGGAGTTTTGTGTGAAAAAAAGGTGGAAGAAATCAGGCTGCATCATGTTAGCATTGATGCTGGCAATCAATGCAGAAACAATTGTATTTGCAGATCAAATCAGTGATTTAAAAAAGAAAAACGAAGAAACAAAAAATGAGCTTGATCGTATAGATGATAAACTGGACAATCTTTCAGGGGAGCAGCAAAGTATTGTAGAGCAGATGGATGATTTGGATGCACAAATCGTAGAAATTATGACAAGTATCAGTATTTTGGAGGATGAAATCAAAGCTAAAAAAGAAGAAATAGAGCAGGCAAAGCTTGATTTAGAGGCTGCGATAGAGGATGAAAATAACCAATATGAGGCAATGAAAATTCGTATTCACTATATGTATGAAAATGGAAATGTGACGTATTTGGATATTTTATTGCAGGCTTCTTCCATGGATGACATATTAAATAAAGCAGATTATGTTGAAAAAATCTATGATTATGACCGAAAAATGTTAGAAGAATTTCAAGCGATAAGGCAAAAAGTAGAGGATTTGAAGGAACAACTCGAGATAGAAGAGTCTGAGCTTGAGGTTGCGCAGGAAGAATGTGAAGAGGAAAAGGCTGGTATGGAGGAAGCATTGGCAGAGCTAAAGCTTGTCAATGCAGATTATGAAGCAAGAATTGCAGAAGCAGAAGCGCAGGCAAAGGTATATAAGGAGCAGATAAAGAAGCAGAATGCTGAAATTGCAAGACTTGAGGAAGAAGAACGTAAAAAGGCGGAGGAAGCAGCCAAAAAGGCGGCAGCGCAAAATAATGGAACTACTTCATCAACAACAGTAGTGAAGGGTACAGCAACCGTGAACAAAGAGGAAATCCTTGCAGCAAACGGCAGCGACCTCGGAAAACAGATTGCAATTTATGCCTGTGGTTTTGTAGGTAATCCTTATGTATCAGGTGGTACGAGTCTTACAAATGGTGCAGATTGCTCGGGCTTTACACAGTCAGTATACAAAGCATACGGTTACAATATCCCGAGAACCTCTTATTCTCAAAGAACAGCAGGAACAGAGGTAAGTTATGCAGAGGCACAGCCGGGAGATATTATTTGCTATGCAGGTCATGTAGCCTTATATATTGGAAATGGCAAAATAGTACATGCAAGCTCGCCAAGTACAGGCATTAAGATTGGTACCGCAACTTATAAACAGATTTTGACAGTAAGAAGGATTATTTCTTAAAAGGGTTACATAAAATCAGATTGAATTTTTCGCTGTACCGTGTTAAAGTGGTTATATTATGGAATAACGAAAGGACAGGTAATCATGAATATAGTATGTTTGGATTTAGAGGGCGTTTTAGTACCGGAGATTTGGATTGCATTTGCTGAGGCAAGCGGTATCCCTGAATTAAAGAAAACAACCAGAGATGAACCGGATTATGATAAGCTTATGAAATGGCGTATTGGCATATTGAAAGAGCATGGACTTGGTTTGAAAGAAATTCAGGATACCATTGCAAAAATTGATCCAATACCTGGTGCAAAAGAGTTTTTGGATGAGCTTCGTGAATTGACACAGGTTATTATCATCAGTGATACTTTTACACAGTTTGCAACACCACTTATGAAAAAGCTTGGTTGGCCTACAATTTTCTGCAATTCCTTAGAGGTTGCACCGGATGGTGAAATTACCGGCTTTAAGATGCGTATTGAAAATTCCAAGCTGACAACCGTAAAGGCATTACAGTCTATCGGTTATGAGACAATTGCCAGCGGAGACAGCTATAATGACCTTGGCATGATTAAAGCAAGCAAAGCAGGATTTTTATTCAAGAGCACAGATAAAATTAAGGCAGATAATCCGGAGCTTCCGGCATATGAAACTTATGAAGAATTAATGGCTGCTATTAAAAAAGAACTCCGGTTATAAATCTCCTGGCAGCCAAACCGGGATTTATGGAGTTTGCTACCAGACATTTTGTGTGGTATAGCCTGAGTATGGCTTTTACTGCTCCATTTGTAAGTGGATGCGCAACGGAATACATGGGCAATCTTATTTCACTAAATACGGCATACGTTATTGTATATGTATTCTTGACGACGGTTGCGGTGGCTTCTGTTTTGGAAATAAGAAAAGTTTTAAGGGTATTGTTAATAGAAAAAAAGGTTGTTGACATAGACCTGCAAGTTGTATATTATAGTTAGGTAACTGAGCAATTCAAACAGCTATGCAGATATTTTATAGGATGTTTATTTGCCGTGGTATCTCATTGGATGCCACGGTTTTTTGTGTAATAAGGAAGTTAGCAATGCGTTTCTTTATTTGAATATTGTAAGACATGGTAGATGGGAAAGGAAGGATAGGACATGTCTGTTTCCAGACAGTTTATAAAGTATGTTTCACAAAACATATTAGGAATGATAGGTATTTCGGCATACATTTTAGCTGATACCGTATTTATTTCAAGAGCAGCAGGGGCCAACGGTATTACCGCTTTAAATCTGGTGCTTCCAGTGTACAGCCTGATTTTTGCGATAGGCGCTATGATAGGAGTTGGTTCTGCGACCAGGTTTAAAATCATGAAAGCAAGGGGAGAGAAAAAAGCAGACAGCTATTTTTCCAATGCACTTCTCTGGGCATTTCTTATCGGTGGTATTTTTCTGATGCTTGGCATTTTTGCACCTGATAAAATTGTAAAACTGCTTGGTGGTGATGCAGAAATTATAGCTGTCGGCACAGATTATACGCATGCATTTATGCTGTTTTCCCCATTTTTTATGTGGAATCATATCATGAATGCTTTTGTTAGAAATGATGATGATCCGGGGCTGGCTATGCTTGCAACCTTGAGCAGTAGTCTCTTTAATATTGTACTGGATTACATTTTAATGTTTCCCTGTAAGCTTGGCATGACAGGAGCAGCCCTTGCAACCGGATGTTCCCCAATTGTCGGTATTTTGATTTGTAGCTTGCATTTTTTGAAAAAAGAGAACAATCAAATCAAATTCATCTGGAAACTGCCATCAGTCAGGTTGCTGGCTGAGTCTTGCCAGCTTGGTGTTTCTGCCTTTGTAGGAGAAATATCTTCCGGTGTTACCACCATGGTCTTTAATATGCTGATACTGGGGCTTGCAGGAAACATTGGTGTGGCAGCCTATGGCGTGGTAGCCAATACCGCTCTTGTTGCAGTTGCTGTATTTAATGGTGTCTCTCAGGGCGCACAACCGCTTATCAGCGAATACTATGGTTCAGGAAAAAAAGAAGCAGTGCAAAACCTGTTACGCATGAGTGTGCTGACTGCTTTTGGCGCGGCAGTAGTACTTTTAGGTATTGTATGGGGGGTTACAGATACAATTGTAGAGATTTTTAACAGCGAGCATTCTGTAGAAATGGCAGCTTATGCAAAACAGGGACTCAGACTTTATTTCATAGGCTTTTTGTTTGCAGGATACAATATTGTAGGAACAGGATATTTTAGCGCTACGGAAAAAGCAAAGAGTGCATTTTTATCTTCCATTTCCAGAGGCTTTATCATGATTATTCTATCAGCAGTGCTCTTATCAGTGATTTTTGGGATGACTGGTGTGTGGTTTGCATTCCCAACGGCAGAGGCAATCACGTCACTATTGGTGACCTGGTGTCTTAGAAGAGTAGCAAAAAGAGTGTATCATCAGTAAGAAAAAGAGGTATGTATGAACGAAATAGAAGCATATTATAATAAATTTAACGAAGAAAAACGCCTGGATTCCAGACATGGACAGGTAGAATATCAAGTCACCATGAAATATATTCATGAGATGATAGAAAAAGAATATCTGGAAAAAGGCAAAAAAACGGAAGAAATCAAGCTGCTGGATATTGGAGCCGGTACCGGCAGATACTCTGTGGCATTGTCTGAAGAAGGCTATGATGTGACGGCAGTAGAGCTTGTAAAATACAATTTAGGCATTCTAAAGAAAAAGGGCAGTCGTGTACACGCCATGCAGGGAAATGCCTTACATTTAAAAAAGCTTGCAGACAATCAGTTTGATGTGACGATTCTCTTTGGTCCCATGTATCATTTGTTTGGTAAGGAGGATAAAATGCAGGCATTATCTGAGGCAAAACGTGTGACAAAACCGGGCGGTATCATTTTTGTGGCATATGTTATGAATGAATATGGTGTTTTGACCTATGCCTTTAAAGAACGACACATTTTGGAATGTATGGCAGAAAACAGGCTGACAGATACGTTTCAGACGATATCTGAAAAAAAGGATTTATATGATTATATGCGAGTCGAGGATATCACGGCACTGAATGAAGAAGTAGGACTTACCCGTATTAAAATCCTGTCTCCGGATGGACCGGCAAATTATATGAGGCCATTTTTGAATCAGTTGACTGAGGAAGAATTTGCGATATTTTTAAAGTATCAGATGGCAACCTGTGAAAGACCGGATCTATTGGGTGCAGGTGCACATACAGTAGATATTTTAAGAAAAGAGGCATAGTCAATGGAACAGAAAAAGGAATTGAACTTAGGAGAAGGTAAGATTGGACTGCTTTTATTCAAACTCGCTGTACCGGCGATTGTAGCGCAAATGGTCAATATGCTCTATAACATGGTAGACCGTATTTATATAGGACATATTGCAGAGAGCGGTGCGTTGTCCCTGACAGGACTTGGACTGTGCTTTCCTGTCATTATGATGATTGCTGCCTTTTCCAATCTGATAGGTTTTGGCGGAGGACCGCAGGTGGCTATCTGGATGGGAAAACAGGATAAGAAGCAGGCGGAAAAGATATTGGGAAACTGCTTTACCTCATTACTTGTCATAGCTGTGCTTTTGACTGTCTTTTTCGAAATAACAGCGGTGCCGATTTTAAAACTGTTTGGTGCGAGTGCAGATACATTACCTTATGCGCTTTCCTATTTGCGTATTTATGTGCTTGGGACCATTTGCGTCATGATTGCTATTGGTATGAATCCATTCATTAATACTCAGGGTTTTTCGAAGGATGGTATGAAAACCGTAGTTATTGGGGCGGTCTGTAATATCATACTAGACCCGATTTTCATTTTTGCTTTTGGAATGGGCGTGCAGGGGGCAGCTCTTGCAACAGTAATCTCGCAAGGAGTATCAGCCATTTGGGTACTTCGTTTTTTGTTTGGTAAAAAGACAATCATTAAAATCAAAAAAGAAAATCTCATGCCAAAGGCAAAGGTCATGATGCCCGTATTGGCACTTGGTGTTTCTCCTTTTATTATGAGTGCAACAGAAAGTGTGCTAAATATTGCGTTTAATATGTCTCTTTCTAAATATGGTGGAGATGTGGCAGTAGGAGCCATGACGATTTTGAGCAGTATTTCGCAATTGCAGTTTATGCCGGTGCAAGGCTTGGCACAGGGGGCGCAGCCGATTACCAGTTTCAATTACGGAGCAGGTAATACAGAGCGTGTAAAAAAGACTTATCGTCTGCTTACTCTTTGCTGCTTTGCTTATACCATGGCATTTTGGGCATTAGCAGAGCTGTATCCGGGAGCCTTTGTACGCATTTTCAATAATTCACCGGAGCTTTTGGAGACGACAACCTGGGCGCTTCGTATTTACCTGGCGGCTTCCGGTGTGTTTGGATTGCAGAGTGCGGTACAACAGACCTTTATTGCCCTTGGACAGGCAAAGATTTCTTTATTTATCGCCTGCTTAAGGAAGATTATTTTATTAATCCCGTTGATTTATATTTTGCCAATGTTTTTTGCAGACAAGGTATTTGCCGTATTCCTTGCAGAGCCGGTGGCAGATTTGATTTCAGTGATAACAGCAGTGACATTGTTTAGCATAAATATTCCCAAAATTTTAAAAACAGCAGAAAAGAAAGATATTTAAAGAGCTTTTTTCTAATAAAAGAGAATCTGTAGTGCTAAGATGAGACTATCATAATTGGAGGTATGAACAGATGGAAAAATGGATGAGGGTTAATTATTTACCAAGCATTCCTCTTGGAAAAGACGGAGAAAGAGTGACTGCTTCTAAGGCACATATTGATTTATCAAAAGAGGCTGCCAAGGAGGGAATGGTATTATTAAAAAATGATAAGAAGGTACTGCCTTTTGCAAAAGGAACCAGGCTTGCACTTTTTGGAAAAGCCAGCTTTGACTATGTAAAAGGTGGAGGTGGCAGCGGAGACGTGACAGTTTCTTATACCAGAAATTTGTATGAGGGCTTGACCATGCAAAAGGATAAAGTGACTGTGATGACAGAGCTGTCAGATTTTTATCGTGAAAATGTAAAGGCACAATATAAAGAAGGTCGTGTACCGGGTATGACAGTAGAGCCGGAAATCCCGGAGGAGCTTTTACAAAAGGCAAAAGCATATACTGACACTGCTGTCATAACAATCTGTCGTTTTTCAGGCGAAGGTTGGGATAGAAAGAGTGTAGTGAATACAGAAAATAAAAATATCTGGGCAAGCGAAGAAGAGATGGCAAAACGTTCCGCAGAAATTTTTGAAAACGGAGATTTCTATCTGACAGAAGCAGAAAAGAAAATGGTAGAAAAGGTAAAAAGCAGTTTCGACAAGGTTGTGCTTGTCATGAATGTAGGTGGTATGGTAGATAGCAGCTGGTTTGTACAGGATGAAGATATCCAGTCAGTATTGCTTGCATGGCAGGGTGGCATAGAAGGTGGTCTTGCGGCAGCAGAGCTTTTAGTAGGAGAAGGCAATCCAAGTGGTAAACTGGTAGACACCTTTGCCAGGGAGCTTGCAGATTATCCATCTACAGAGGGTTTTCATGAATCAGAAAAATATGTGGATTATAAAGATGACATTTATGTCGGTTATCGCTATTTCGAAACCATCCCGAGCGCGAAGGATAAGGTAAATTATTGCTTTGGTTATGGCTTGTCTTATACAGATTTTTCAATTTCAGCAGGAAATGCCTATGAGGAGGCAGGAAGCATTTATGTACCTGTTGTGGTGACCAATATAGGAAAGAAAGCTGGCAAAGAGGTCGTACAGCTCTATTTTAGTGCTCCACAGGGAAAACTTGGAAAACCTGCAAAAGAGCTGGCAGCATTCCAAAAAACACGACTTCTGGAGGCAGGAGAAAGTCAGAGCATGGTACTTTCCTTTGCAGTCGAGGATATGGCATCTTACGATGATTCAGGTAAGGTCAAAATGTCTGCTTATGTGTTAGAGGCAGGTGAGTATCATTTCTTTGTAGGAAATTCTGTACGTGATGTGGTAGAGCTTACCTACACCTGGCAGTTGGAGCAGGATACTGTGACAAAACAGCTTTCTAAGAAACTGGCACCGACTTCGTTAAAAGAGAGAATGTGTGCAGACGGTACAATGGAGCCATTACCTACGATGGAGCCTGTTGATACAGATGCCAATGCACTGGCTCCTTTAAAGGTAGAGGAGATGGAAGGCTATGCACCTGCACAAAGAGCAAGAGAAAGATTTCATTTGTGGAGAGATACTTTACAGGAGAAGCATCACTTTTTAAAGGAAGTGGCAGAAGGAAAGCTTTCTTTAGATGAATTTATGACACAACTGTCAGAAGAACAGCTTGCTGATTTACTTGGTGGACAGCCAAATACCGGTGTAGCCAATACCTTTGGATTTGGTAATCTGCCGGAGTATGGAGTACCAAATGTGATGACAGCAGACGGACCTGCAGGACTTCGTATCAATCCGGAGTGTGGTGTATGTACAACTTCCTGGCCATGTGCGACACAGCTTGCCTGCACCTGGAACGAAGAACTGGTATATCAGGTAGGAGTAGCCGGTGGAGAAGAAGTAAAGGAAAATAATATTGCTGTATGGCTGACACCTGCAGTCAATATTCATAGAAGCCCATTATGCGGCAGAAACTTTGAATACTATTCAGAAGACCCGTTTGTAGCAGGAAAGATGGCAGCAGCAATGGTAAAGGGTATCCAGAGCAATCACGTAGGAGCCTGTGCAAAGCATTTTGCCTTAAATAACAAAGAAACCAATCGTAAAAACAGCGACTCCAGAGCTTCAGAACGTGCTATCAGAGAAATTTACTTAAAGGCATTTGAAATCATTGTAAAGGAAGCAGATCCATGGGCAATCATGTCCTCTTACAATATCATCAATGGCAGACGAGCTTCTGAAAACAGAGAGCTGTTGGAAGATGTATTACGAGGAGAGTGGGGCTTTAAAGGCATGGTTACCACAGACTGGTGGACCAATGGAGAGCATTACAAGGAAGTGCTTGCCGGAAATGATGTCAAGATGGCAACAGGCTTTACCGAGCGTCTTGCAAAAGCATATAAGGAAGAAATCATTACCAGAAAAGATTTAGAAATTTGTGCAAAGAGAGTGTTGCAGCTTATCTTGAAGTTAGATTAAAAGAAAAATAAACAATAGTCTGATAAAAAGTTTATATTATTTTTATTGAAAAATAATTATGTAACGAATATAATAAGGCATACTGGTAAAAAATATGTTGATTGAGAGAAAGGCGGACTATTGATTATGGAAGAAAAAGAAAAGGTAGCAGAAGAAACTGTAGAAAAAATCCATCCTGATGATGTTGAAGTTGTAAACGAAGAAAAGAATGAGGATGATATTTCTTCGGCAGAAATGGCAGCAAAATTGAAAGATGATTTGAAAAAGGCAGTATCTATGGCAACGAAATCAGCCTCTAAGAGTCTTTCCAAGGTTGGAAAGGAAGCTGGTAAAACAGCAAAAGAGGTAGCAAAAACAGCAGGAGAAAAGGTAGCAAAGGTAAAGGATGAAACAGTAAAAGCTGCAAAAGATACCATGGATAAGGTAAAAAAGGACTGCAAAACAGAGTTCTATATCCAGTACCAAGGACGCGAGGTAAAAGAAGAAGATTTGGTAGAGCAGATTAAAAAGAAATATCAGAATGAAGGACACGAAGCAGCAGTAACCTCAGTCAAGGTATATGTAAAACCGGAAGATGGCTGTGCATATTATGTTATTAATGACGAATGTGCAGGACAGATTCAGCTATAAAAAATGAGGGAGTATAAGAGGAAAATCCTTTTATACTCCTTTCTTTGTGAATGAAGGAGGAGAGTATGAAAAAGAAGAAAGTAATAGCAGTAATGATGGCATGTATGGTAAGCCTTATGGCAGGATGTGGAAGTAAAGAAGTAAGTACAACAGAAGCAAGTACAACAGAAGCAAGTACAACAGAAGTGCAGCCACAGGAAACACTGGCAATAGCAGAAACAAGTGCTGAGGAAGAAACACAAAGTACAACTGTTGTAGAGGAAGTAATTCCGGAAGATGAATTTATCCCAAATGGATTCATTGAAGAAAAGCTGAAAAAAAATGATTTTGAATCTTATGAGGAGGTCATTGGTTATCTCGAAGCAGGTCAGGCATATGCTTATGTAGATGTATTAGGAAGTGACGAACCGGTTTTATTGATTACAGAAGGTACTTATGATAATTTTGATGGAAACAGTGCAGTTACAATTACTGCGTACGTATATATTAATGGGGAAAATGGCGTAAGCTGTTCATCCATAATAGCAAGTGAAGGAACTGCTTATCCGCTTGCGGTAAAGGATGGTTTGCTCTATGCGGCAGGAAATCATATGGTAGAGGCTGACTGCATTTCGCAGGAAACCAATGCACTAATGGTAAAAGAATATATATCTGAAAACTTTGATGAGAATGGAACAGCACATTATACAGGCTTTATCAGAACAGGCAACCAGGTATATGAAGACGGCCAGGAGATAGATGATGCGGACTCAGAACATAAATTTGAAGAGCTTATGCAGGATTATGCGGATGCAGAGGTAATTTCCTTTACCGTAATTGAATAGGAAAACTCTTTTATTGCAAACCGCAAGGTGTGTGTTATAATAGGAATGAATAAATATTACTTTTTCGAGGATGAAAAAATATGGACAAAATAGAAATTCCAAAAGATTACCAATCTGCGTTAAATCTTCATGACACACAGATTGCGATTAAAACAGTAAAGGACTTTTTTCAAAATCTGTTGGCACAGCGCTTGAACTTATCGCGTGTGTCTGCACCTTTATTCGTTGACCCGGCATCCGGCTTAAATGATAACTTGAACGGTGTAGAGCATCCGGTCAGCTTTCAGATTCCCGCACAGAATAACAGAAATGCTGAGGTTGTGCAGTCTTTGGCAAAATGGAAAAGATATGCACTAAAGCGCTATGGCTTTTCCTATGATGAGGGTATTTATACTGATATGAATGCCATTCGTTGTGATGAGGTTACAGATAACATCCATTCCGTTTTTGTAGACCAGTGGGACTGGGAGAAAATCATTGCCAAGGATGAGAGAAACATCGAAACCTTTAAGGATACGGTAAGAGATGTTTATAAGTGCTTACGTAAAACAGAAAAGTTTATGGCGATTCAGTATGATTATATTGAAGAGATTTTACCACAGGATATTTTCTTTGTGACAACGGAGGAGCTTGCAGAAATCTTCCCGGACAATACACCAAAGGAAAGAGAATACTACATAACCAAAGCCAAGGGTGCTGTATGCATTATGCAGATTGGTGATAAAATGGAAAATGGAAAGCCTCATGACGGACGTTCACCGGATTATGATGACTGGACGTTAAATGGTGACATATTAGTTTATTATCCATTACTTGATATTGCATTAGAGCTTTCTTCCATGGGTATCCGTGTAGATAAGGATGCATTACTTTCCCAGTTGGAAAAAGCTGGTTGTATGGACAGAGTAAATCTTCCTTATCATCAGGCAATCATTAAGGAAGAGCTT
>CAMBAN010000078.1 GCA_945864145.1 uncultured Lachnospiraceae bacterium
CTTGCCGGATGATTAACTCTTCCTGCATAACCCTCATTTTCCACACAAAGCTGACACTTTGGATAACCGCTCTGCTTTGCATTTTTAGCTGCTGCAATAGCCTTAGGGTCCTTTTCCGGTTTAGAAAGATTAATGGTAATATCCATCTCACCGTACTCAGTAGCAGCTTTCCACTTTCTGTCTTTTTTAATACGGTATCTTCTGATATAGTCTGTATTCTGGCTAAACTGATAGTACCAGTCTGTCGCTGCCTTTGCACCCTGCTCCTTGTAAAGAGTCCGGAATTTTGTAATGACCTCAGATGGTCTTGGTACGAGACAACCCATGATTTTTGTATCAAACAAATCTCTGTAAACAGGAGAATTATCCTTCATAAGTCCATGCTCTGCCGCATAGTCTACCATCTCACCAAGTATCTTTTCCAAAGGAAATTCTTCCGGTGAAACAGGTGCAAAGTCCTCTGCTGTAAAAGCTCCATCGTACTCCTCTAATTCAAAAAGCTCTAAAAGCTTATTTACGGTATAAATAATATCTGCTTCTTCCACAAATCCGCAGGATACTGCATAACGAACTAATTCTGTGATATTTTTTGTAATCATTTCTTTTGTCCTTTCCCAAAAACTATAATACTGTAGGACCGTCTCCAACCTCTACTACATAGAAGTCTGCTGCATAGCCAATCTGTTCTTTATATGCTTTTCCAACATTTTCAATAAAAGCATCTACCGCTTCTGTTTTCACAATGCTGACTGCACAGCCGCCAAAGCCTGCTCCTGTCATTCTTGCACCGATTACGCCCGGTTGCTTCAAAGCTTCTGCTACTAAGGTATCCAACTCTTTTCCTGTTACCTCATAGTCATCACGTAAAGATTCATGAGAAGCAATCATAAGCTTTCCAAACAGTGCCAAGTCTTTATCCTGTAATGCTTTTACTGCTTTGATGGTTCTCTGATTTTCATATACAGCATGCTTTGCTCTCTTGATTTTTACAGGGTCACCAATCAGCTCTTTGTTTGCTTCAAATTCTTCCTCTGTCAATTCTCCTAAGGATTTGATGGAAAGCTTTGTCTGTAAAGCTACTAATGCTGCTTCACATTCACTTCTTCTTTCATTGTATTTAGAATCTCCAAGACCACGTTTCTTATTGGTATTCAAGATAACGATTTTTGCGCCATCCAGGGCAATGGGAGCATAAGTATAAGAAAGGTCTGCTGTATCCAGGAAAATAGCGGAATCCTTTTTGCCCATAGCGATTGCAAACTGGTCCATGATACCGCAGTTTACACCGTTATACTGATTTTCTGAAAACTGTCCGATTAATGCTAAATCCTGATTTGTTACATCAAATCCAAATAAATCCTTTAAAATAAATCCTGTCAACACTTCAATCGAAGCAGAGGAAGACAAACCTGAGCCGTTTGGAATATTTCCGTAGTATAAAATATCCATACCCTTTGTTACCTGCATACCTTTTTTGCCAAAAGCCCATACAATTCCCTTTGGATAGTTTCTCCAGTCTCCCTGTACTTTTGTTTCAATATCAGAAAGCTTTGATTCCCCAACTCCTGATTCGTCAAAGTTCATAGAGTAAAGGCAAAGCTTGTCATCCTCACGAAGTCTTGCTACTGCATAGGTACCAATTGTTAAAGCACATGGAAAAACATGTCCTCCGTTATAATCTGTATGTTCACCGATTAAATTGACACGACCCGGTGCAAAATAGACCTTTGTTCCCTGTGCATCTCCAAATACTTCCTCAAATTTCTTTACTAATTCCTGTTTCATGTTTTCCTTCCTTTCTTAATTTTCTCACACAATTAGTTTTCTTTATAATCACGAATTACCTCTAAAGCCGGTAATGCATTGCCATCATAATCAAATAATGCCTGATTTGCCCATTCATTTCCGCAAGGTCCCTTTTCCTCCATATAGGCAATCGAAGCATCTGTTGCCCAGCCACTTCCACAAACAGGAAGCCAGGCCGGCTCCCAATAGAAAAAGCCTCTTCCCATATGCGCAGGCACTTTTTCTACTGTCTCTAAAAATGCCTTCATAAAATCACTTTGCCCTTCCTTCGTCATTGGGAAAGGAACCTTTGCACAAAGCTCAGGCTTTGTTGCCATACCCTTTCTCTGTTGTGGTGCAAGCTTTTCATACTCCGCATAATCCTTTGTTGTATGCCCCATGGAAACCTCCGCAATAATCAGCTCTTTTCCATATCTCCCGGAAATATCATCCATATTGTTCTGTAAGTCCTCCAAAGAGCCATGCCAGAATGGATAATAAGACAGTCCAATAATGTCAAAGTCCTCTCCACGCTTTGTATAATTGTCAAACCACTCGCGATACAGTGCATTGTTTCCACCATTATCCAGGTGCAGCATGATTTTTGCTGTTGGTACGACCTCTTTGACTGCCCTTACGCCTGCACTGACAAACCTGGCAATATTGTCATAGTTTGGTACTTTTCCTTCCGGCCAGAGGAGTCCATTAGAAAGCTCATTTCCCACCTGTACCATATCAGGTGCCACACCCTCTTTTACAAATACCTGTAAGGTCTCCTTTGTAAAATCATATACCGCCTGTTCTAACTCTTCTACGCTATAGCCTCTCCATGCCTTTGGTTTTCTCTGCTTTCCCGGGTCAGCCCAGCAATCGCTGTAATGATAGTCTAATAAAAACTTTAATCCTGCTGCCTTTACTCTTTTTGCCAGTCTTAAGGTGACATCCATGTCACTGTTTCCTGCACCATAAGGCTCTCCGCTCTCACTCTTTGGGTCATTCCAAAGTCTGAGTCTGATGTAGTTTGTACCATACGATTTCAGGATTGCAAATAAATCTCCCTGCTCTCCATGATTATAAAATTTCGCACCCAGTGCTTCTATTTCGTCTAAAGATGAGACATCCATGCCCTTTACATATTCCAGCATTCTTCTTACCTTTTCCTTTCTCACACCTGTTATTTCTTTTCTTACTATCCTTATGATAACGCATCCAACTCTCCTATTCCTTAACAATCGTATCAAAAAATAAGGAAAATATTGCTCTATCTGCCTGGAAATTGTATAATTTGTGTGTAATATTAGAAATTTATTGTTCAAAAAAAAGGAGATGTACGATGCAAATTAAAATAGACTCCTCACAAAAAGAGGTCAAAGAACATGGTGCCTATGGATTTCCTTTTCTGGTGAGCTTTGAAAAGCTGTCTACCTATGAATCAGGCTCGTTTCTCTGGCATTGGCACAAGGAAATTGAACTGACATTGATTACAAGTGGCGAAATGATTTATCAGGTCAACAATCGTTCCTTTCATTTAAAAAAGGGACAGGCGCTTTTTGGCAATAGTGGTACTCTGCACACCGGCAGCATGTGCGAAAGCAAATCAGATTGTGAGTACACCTCGATTACCTTTGCCCCGCAGCTTTTATATGGCACGGAAAACAGTATCATTTACACCAAATATATGAAGGCGCTTTTAACAGATTTGACCTGTCCTGCCATTTGCTTTGATTTATCAGAGAAATGGCATAAGGAAATTATTGCTTCTCTTTGTACTATCATCTCCTTAGACAGGAAAAAAGAAGCTGGCTTTGAGTTTGAGATTTTAATGGAGCTCCTTTCCTTTTGGAAATGCCTTTCCCTGCATTACAACACGCTGGAAACCAGGACAGACACAGAGCAGGAGCACTTTGACCGTATTCGCAATATTATTTTATATATCGAAAAAAATTATGACTCAGACCTTACTTTGGATGATATTTCAGAATATGTGCATATAAGCAGAAGTGCATGTTCAAGACTATTTAAAAAGCATATGGGACTTTCCTTGTTTGAATATATCAATCAATACCGCATTGAAAAGAGTATGGAGTATCTTAAGAGTGGAAGCTATGCTGTTACTGATGTTGCAAGACTTGTTGGTTTCAATGACTCTAATTATTACTCTAAGGTTTTCCATAAATACAAGGGCTGCTCGCCACGAGAATATTTGAAAACGTTAATGCAATAAAGCAGGATATACATTATAATTATTTTCAAAAGTAAACAATAAATTTACCCAAGAAAGAAGGACTTAACAATGAATACAATGGCAGAAGCAATTCTTGCAGGTAACCTTGCACTGGTAAAGCAGCTACAGATGGAAAATCCAGCCTGCATCGACGAGATGTATAACGGTATGACACTTCCTAATTTAGCCGCTTCCACCGGAAATCTCGATATTTTCAAATATATCGTTGAGTATTCACGTGCAAGCTTCAATGAGACTGATCATGACAATCGTACAGCTTTGTTCTACGCCGTTCCAACAGACAATGTAGAATTGATAAGATATATTGTAGAAAGGCTTGGCATGTCCGGGCTTTACGGAGATAAAAATCTGGTCACACCTTATGATGTGGCAATAGAAAGTGGCGCTAAAAAGGTAACAGCCTATTTCAGGGAAAAATACGGCAATATAGAAGATATGTATCGAAATCCGATTCGTACCGGAATGCATCCTGACCCTTCCATCGTATGTGTCGGAGATGACTTTTATATGGTTAATTCCTCCTTCATCTATTTTCCATGCATCCCAATATCTCACTCTAAGGATTTAATCCATTGGGAAGTCATTGGACATGCCATTACCAATCCTGAGTGGGCATCTATCAATGAGCTTGAGGGGGGACGCGGCTACTGGGCTGCTGACATATCATACTATGAAGGTCGTTTCTATATTACTGCTACTTACCGCCTCAATGATAATGGTACCGTATACCGTAAACAGATGGTGGTATCCTCTGACAAACCGGAAGGTCCATACTGTGAGCCGGCATTTATCGATGAGGACGGTATTGACCCATCCATTTTCACTGATGATGACGGTAAGCGCTATATGCTTTTAAACCGTGGAGCCAGATTATTTGAAATAAGCTCTGATGGCAAAAGACAGCTTAGTGATGCCACACTTCTCTATTATGGAAGCCAGAAGCGTGCACCGGAGGGCTCCCATCTTCTGAAAAAGGACGGTTGGTACTATCTTTTTCAGGCAGAAGGCGGAACCGGTGAAGGACACCGCATAACGGTTGCCAGAAGCCAGAGTCTTTTCGGCGTATACGAGCCTTGTCCTTACAATCCGATTATGAGACAGAATAATCCAAAAGCAGGTATCCAGCGCTGCGGACATGGAAAACCTGTATGCACACCAAAGGGAGAATGGTACATTCCCTATCTTTGTGGACGACAGATTGACGGCAAATACAGTATGCTCGGACGTGAAACAGCACTGGACAAAATCACATGGACTGCTGACGGTTGGCCTATCGTCAATCATCTTGAAGGTCCGAGTACCCTGGCTCTAAAGCCAGACCTTCCTGACCACCCGTTTGTCCTCTCTGATACAGACAATGGTAATTTCGCAAAAGGTCTTTCCCATGCATGGTCATGGGTGAGAGTTCCGGAAGCCGATTCCTACAAAATTGTGGATACTTCGCTCCTTCTTCGTGCCGGACGTGCTCCTTTGTCAACCATGTACTCCCGTAACATACTTGTGCGCCCACAGGAAGCATTCTGCTTTACCATCACTGCTTCGTTAAGACTTGACAGTGAGGTTCTTAAGCACAATAGCGGTGAAGCAGGTATTACCTGCTACTATGATGAAAATACATATCTTACCTTCCATGTAGTGAATAAGAGTAATCATCTCTACCTTAAGGTAAGTGAGCACATCGACACTACCACAACCGATGCAGCCTGTATTGATCTTGGTTTATCTGCCGCATCTGCTAAGGGAAGTATAAAGTTTAAAGTCGATACTGATTACCTCAAGAGGTACTTCTCCTATTCTATAGATGAAAACTGTTTTACACCTGTATGCAGCCTTGAGCATGTATATTACCTTTGTGACGAAGGTCTAAAAAAAGGTAAGCGTTTTACCGGCGCAATGCACGGAATGTACGCTTACCTTCCAAAGGAAATGGTGCCAAATGAAAATACACCTGTATATGCCTGTTTTGAAAACTACCTTTCCTGAAAAAGCATGCCGCCATCAATCTGATGGCGGCACAAATAATAATGAAAAAGCATTTATGCTTTTTCCTGTATGAAATTTAGAACTTCTTTGCGAAAGAACCATTGTTCTGAGCAATTAGAAGTTCTTTTCATACTAAACTCTATTGTAATTAATCAAACATCCTTTGAGGATAATCTGTCTTTCTTCATCTGTTAACTCACCAAGTGTCAGTTCGAATTCCTTCTTTTCTCCGTTTCCAACAACGTAAGCCTTGATTACAGAAGCCTTTTCCTCTACTGCCTTTCTGATACCCGGCAAATAGATATAGTCAAGGTTCTTAAATGGAAGCTCGCCTTCCTTGATGATAAATGGAAGCATACCCCAGTTAATCAGGTTAGAACGGTATCTCTTTGTTGCATACTCGTTTGCAATGTTTGCCCAACCGCCAAGTACCTTCTGGCAGCTTGCAGCCTGCTCTCTTGCAGAACCATCGCCCGGCTTTACAGCAAAAATTGTGCTACCGATACCTGTATTGTATCTGTCTGCATCCGGTGTAATCTCTTTCATTTCTTTCCATGCTTTTTCAATAGAAGCATCCTGCTGAATCGGACAGGTCTTTGCACGTCTTGCCAATTCAATTGCCTGTACTTCCTTTGCACGTCCTACGTACTGAGGGTCCTTTCTGGATAAGGTAAACTCAGCAAGTCCAAGTGGGTTAGAACGGTAAGAAGAAGTTTCTCCTGAAGGAATCAACTCATCTGTTGTAGTAACAGGGTCATGGATTTCTGATACTACCTTTAACATTAAGTTATCTGTTAAAGCAACCATATCAGGCCAATCCTTGATGTTTGGACCAAATTTGATTTCTACGCTTTCATCGGCAACTCCCTTGGAATCAAAGACACGGTTCTCGTAAATCTTCTTGTCGAAGAAATATTTATATTTTGTAAAGTCACCGTCAAACTCAGTTGCAGGTGTCAAATATCCCTTATTTGCTGCAGTTGCTGCAATAGAACGGGCATCCATTAATGCAACAGAAGCAATCTGTCCGCTCTGGAGCTTAGAACCTTCTCTGTTAGGGAAGTTTCTGGTCGAATGACGAATAGAGAATGCATTGTTTGCAGGTGTATCACCGGCACCAAAGCAAGGTCCACAGAATGCTGTCTTTAAGATAGCACCTGTCTCCATTAATTTCGCTGCACAGCCATTCTTAACTAATTCCATATAAATTGGCATAGAAGCCGGATATACGCTTAAGGTAAACTCGTCTGCTCCGATGCTTGCGTTGGCTAAAATATCAGCTGCTGCGCAGATATTTTCAAAGCCACCACCTGCACAACCCGCAATAATACCCTGTTCTACATAGAGCTTGCCGTTTCGTACCTTATCCTTGAGTTTAAAGTCAACGGCACCATCTAAGCTGACAAGTGCCTTCTTTTCGCAATCGTCCAAAATATCCATGAGATTTGCGTTTAATTCTTCAATTGTGTAAGTATTGCTTGGATGGAATGGCATAGCAATCATTGGCTTAATGGTGCTTAAGTCAATCTTGATTACGCCATCATAATAAGCAACCTCACCCGGATTCAATTCCTTGTAATCTGCTGTTCTGCCATGGATTTCATAGAATTCCTTTACCTGGTCATCTGTTTTCCAGATAGAAGAAAGGCAGGTAGTCTCTGTTGTCATAACATCGATACCAATTCTGAAATCAGGACTTAAGGAAGCAACACCAGGTCCTACAAATTCCATTACTTTATTCTTTACATAGCCGTTTTTGAATACAGCACCGATGATTGCAAGCGCCACGTCCTGAGGACCAACGCCCTTAACAGGTGCACCCTCCAAATAAACTGCTACTACACCCGGCATATTGATGTCATAGGTTTGATTCAATAACTGTTTTACAAGCTCAGGACCACCCTCGCCCATTGCCATGGTACCAAGTGCACCATAACGTGTATGAGAGTCTGAACCTAAAATCATTTTTCCACCGCCTGCAAGCATTTCTCTTGCAAACTGATGAATAACTGCCTGATGAGGTGGTACGTACATGCCGCCGTACTTCTTTGCACAGGTAAGACCATACATATGGTCATCCTCATTGATGGTTCCACCAACCGCACATAAAGAGTTGTGACAGTTTGTCAATACATAAGGAACCGGGAATTTAGTCAGTCCTGACGCACGGGCTGTCTGAATAATACCTACAAAGGTAATATCATGAGAAGTCAGCTTATCAAACTTAATCTTCAACTTCTCCATATTTCCTGATGTATTATGCTCAGAAAGGATACCATAAGCAATTGTCTGCTTTTTTGCATCCTCTTTACTGATCTCTTTTCCTGTTTTTGCACGTAATGCAGCGGCTGCCTCTGCGTTGTCAGCTACAAGCTCCTGACCATGAAGCAGATATGCGCCGGTATCAAATAACTCTACCATTGTACTACCAATCCTTTCTATCCTAAAATGTATAATTATACATTTTTCATCACTAAACTCTTTTAATATACTATATTATATAGGTGCTATGCAATGTTTAATTTTTCTTTTTTGTAGAAATTGCAAGTCCTACTGCTGTTACAACAGACAAGGACAACAAAACAATAATTGCATAATCTGACTCGCCACTCTGCGCACTTTCACTTTCCAGCTGTTTCGTAGTAGGCTCAGTTGTGCTTTCTGCTGCCGATACAGTCTGTGGTGTTACGAAAAAGGCACTCATCATACCAAAAATTATTGCATATTTTTTCCATCTTTTCATACGCTATCCTCCCATGCGTCCTATTCTAACACGATTAAGAAAAAAAGCAAAGCTTCCTGTGAGAAAGCCTTGCTTTTTCCATTATTTTACTCTATTTCCACATGGTCCAGTTTCCAAATCTCATCCACATATTCCCGGATTGTTCTGTCAGAACTGAATTTTCCAACATGGGCAACATTTAAAATAGCACTTCTTGCCCAACTGCCTGTATTTTTATAAGCCTCCTCTACCTTTTTCTGCGCTTCTGCATAGGAACGGAAATCCTTCAAAATGAAGTATCTGTCTGCCTTGTCCGTGCTTAAGGTATTTAAAAGAGAATTATACAGGCTTCTGAAAAGCTCTCTATCTCCACCGGAGAAGGTGCCGTCTACCAACTGGTCTACCACTCTTCTGATGTCTGCATCCTGATTGTAGATATCCATTGGATTGTAACCGCCGTAATTCTCATACTGGATAACCTCCTGTGAGCTCAATCCAAAGATAAAGGCATTTTCTGCACCTACTTCATCTACAATTTCCACATTTGCTCCGTCCATCGTACCAAGCGTCAGTGCACCATTTAGCATAAACTTCATGTTACCTGTTCCACTGGCCTCCTTACTGGCTGTAGAAATCTGTTCTGAAACATCTGCTGCCGCAAAAATAAGCTCCGCATTCGATACACGATAATTTTCAATAAAGACTACCTTGATGCGTCCATTGACATCTGCGTCGTTATTTACTACATCTGCCACAGAATTGATAAGCTTAATGGTAAGCTTTGCATTTTTGTATCCTGCTGCCGCCTTTGCACCAAAAATAAAGGTTCTTGGATAAAACTCCATGGATGGATTTGCCTTTATCCGGTTATACAAATACATCACATGCAAAATATTAAGAAGCTGCCTCTTATATTCATGCAATCTCTTGACCTGTACATCAAAAATGGAGTCAGGACTGACCTCAATACCATTGTGCTCCTTGATATAAGCTGCCAGTCTTTCCTTATTTTTGCGCTTAATTGCCATAAATTCCTTTTGTGCCTGTGGGTCATCTGCTTTTTTCTCAATTCCCTGAATAACAGGTAAATCTACAATCCAGCCATCGCCGACCTCTTTGGTAACCCAGTCAGCAAGCAGTGGATTTGCATGCAGTAAAAATCTTCTCTGGGTAATACCATTTGTTTTATTATTGAACTTCTGCGGATACATTTCGTAGAAGTCTTTTAACTCCTGATTCTTTAAAATTTCTGTATGAAGCTTTGCAACACCGTTTACAGAGTAGCCTGCAACAATGGCAAGATGCGCCATTTTTACCTGACCACCCTCGATAATTGCCATCTTTTTGATTTTCTCCGCCGGCTCCGGATATCTGTTTACAATGTCAATGATAAAGCGGCGATTGATTTCCTCAATAATCTGATAAATACGGGGCAGCAATCTGGAGAATAAATCTACCGGCCATTTTTCCAATGCCTCCGACATAATGGTATGGTTGGTGTACGCACAGGTCTTTGTAGTGATTTCCCATGCCTCCTCCCAGGTAAGCATATATTCATCCAGTAAAATACGCATAAGCTCTGCAATCGCTACTGTCGGATGGGTATCATTTAACTGAAAGGTTGCCTTTTCATACAATTTATGAATATCGTCATGCTTTGCCATGTATTTTTCAACCGCAGTCTGTACAGATGCCGAAATGAAGAAATACTGCTGCTTTAATCGAAGCTCCTTACCTGCATAATGATTATCATTTGGATAAAGCACCTCAACGATATTTTTTGCCAGATTATTCTGCTCTACTGCTTTTTGATAATCTCCCTTATCAAAGGAGTCCAGACTGAAGCAGTCCATTGGCTGCGCATCCCAGATTCGTAAAGTATTTACAATTCCATTTCCATATCCGACAATCGGTAAATCATAAGGCACTGCTTTTACAGACTGATAATCTGTCTGATAATAAATCTGGCGTCCGTTTTCCTCTCTGGAAGCTACATTGCCGCCGAATTTGATAATCTTTGTATACTCAGGACGTCTCAGTTCAAAAGGATTTCCCTCATGTAACCAGTCATCCGGCGTTTCTATCTGATAGCCATCTCTGATTTCCTGTTTAAACATACCATAACGATAGCGAATGCCACAACCATATGCCGCATAGCCTAAGGTAGCAAGCGAGTCTAAAAAGCAGGCTGCCAGACGACCAAGTCCTCCGTTTCCTAACGCTGCATCAGGCTCCTCATCTTCGATTTTGTTGATATCAAGTCCAAGCTCCTCTAACGCCTCTGCAAACTCCTTATATGCCATCAGATTAATCATGTTGTTGCCAAGGGCTCTTCCCATTAAAAATTCCATGGACATATAATAAACAATTTTAGGGTCCTCTTTTTCGTAGGTTTCCTGTGTTTTAATCCAGTTATCTACGATAGCATCCTTTACCGCATAGGACACTGCCTGGAAAATCTGCTGGTCTGTTGCTTCCTCCAATGTTTTTCTGTATAACGTTTTCACATTGTAAAGAACACTTCTTTTGAACATCTCCTTGTCAATTTCAGGTTTTTTCATAAACGAATTCCTCCTCTGAACAAAAGTAAACGTTGTTACATACGTTACCTCCCGTTATTAAAAAAAGCAGTCTGCTAACACATAATAGTCGAACTGCTTTTTACTATTTCTTAATTATTATATAATATTTGTGCAAATTTTACAACTTTTTCGAACTATTTTTGTGGTATCGTGATTTCACACAAATCAGGAATGTTTCTCTCTACAATTTCAATGACCACATAATCGCAATCTGTTTCTGCCGCATAGGAAAGGTCATAGGGTGTGGAACGATTAAAATATGCCTCATCAAAAACCTCTGCCATGTATGGAATCATGGCTCTTCCAAAACTGTCGCGATACAGATAAATACTTTTTCCTACCCCTTCCTCCGTCGTGCTTGCAATGTTCAGATCATCCATACTGCGCACACGTTTCTGATAGGAAAATTCATGCAGCTGTGGATAGATACGCTGTGCCTCCAGATTTTCCCTGGTCGGAAATAATATCTGACTCAAATCAGACTCATGACTTATTTCTACTGTATAATCTTCTAATGAATAGGCAAAATCCACGCAGAGCTTTTCATATAAGGCATTTAATACCAGTCTTGCCCCTGTGTTATTCCAATGGGTGTCCTGATGTAAATACAGCTCATCTGTTTCTTTTCCTGCAAGTAAAATACCTGCCACATCTAAGCATGGCACCTTTCTTTTTTCCAGCGCATTCTGCAGCATCGTTCGATTGGTTACTGTCGCCGGTTCACCAAAGCTCTCCGGCATATATTCCGGGTAAATGGTGTTTTTATTTGGTACCAGCATAAAAATGGTTTCCTTTCCAAGACCCTCATAGTATGCACAGACATCACCAAGCTTATCCGCAAGTGCATCGATTTCTTCCGATGACATTGTCACTCCGGCATAATCCTTTAGAGAGCCTTCAAAAAACATCCAGTCCTCTTTTCCCAAAATTACCTGACTGTCACTTGGAGAATGAAAAAGCTTATATTTTATCTCACTGTCCAACGCAACAAGCTGCGAACGAAAGGCAAAGTGCTCTGCCACATAGGTTGCACATTCGTCAAAAAAATCCATATTGAAGCCATCCTCTGTCACAAGAACGGGAAAGCCTGACAGCTCTCTGTTTTCTGACAAATCAGAGGAAAAGAAATACATCGTTCCCACCGGAATGATACAAAGAAGCACAAAATAGATGATAAAAAATTTCTGAAAAACTGCATTCTTCATAATCTTTCAAACCTTTCTGTTTCTGTCTTAAAAGCGGAAATAAATAAACGGATTGTAGCTGCTGGTTGCTAA
>CAMBAN010000079.1 GCA_945864145.1 uncultured Lachnospiraceae bacterium
CTCCGGAAAAAGATTTAAGGGTGTATATGACAGACATGAAAATCATGTTTTGACTTTCTCTGACACGGAAAAAGGTACAAAAGAAGGGGAAACAACAGTCATTTCCATGGATGATGAGGATACTCTTTTAGCCAATATCGGTGAGGAAGCATTATCTACATTACGTGATGAAATTGATTTATTAGATGGTGCAAGTGCAGAGTTTGATTTAGAGGAAGTTAGAAAAGGAAAGCTGACGCCTGTATTTTTCGGTTCTGCTTTGACCAATTTTGGTGTAGAGGTCTTCTTACAGAACTTCTTAAAAATGGCAACAACTCCATTACCAAGAATTTCCCAGGGAGAAGTCATCGACCCTGTGACAAATGATTTTTCGGCTTTTGTATTCAAAATTCAGGCAAATATGAACAAAGCACATCGCGATAGAGTTGCTTTTATGAGAATTTGCTCCGGTAAGTTTGATGCCAGTGCAGAAGTAAAGCATGTTCAGGGTGGAAAGACTATGAGACTTTCCCAGCCACAGCAGATTATGGCAGATGAGAGAAAAATATTGAGTGAAGCATATGCAGGAGATATCATCGGTGTATTTGACCCGGGTATTTTTTCTATCGGAGATACGGTATGTGCACCAAAGAATAACATCTGTTACGAAGGAATTCCAACCTTTGCACCGGAGCATTTTGCACGTGTGCGTCAGATGGATACCATGAAAAGAAAGCAGTTTTTAAAGGGTGTTAATCAGATTGCTCAGGAAGGTGCTATTCAGATATTCCAGGAGTTTAATACCGGTATGGAAGAAATCATCGTAGGCGTTGTAGGTGTCTTACAGTTTGACGTACTAAAGTATCGTCTGGAAAATGAATACAATGTAGAAATTAAGTTAGAGCCATTACCATATGAGTATATCCGTTGGATTGAAAATAAAGAAGAAATTGATTTAGCAAAGTTGTCCGGTACTTCAGATATGAAGAAAATCAAAGATTTGAAAGGAAATCCATTATTACTTTTCATTAATCAGTGGAGTATTGGAATGACTTTAGACAGAAATAAAGGACTTGTACTTTCAGAGTTTGGACGTGGATAAATACATGTTGAGAAAAGGGAAATTTTATGTAGGTTTGCAGGTATTACACATAATGCCTGCAATACTTGGTGTGCTTAGTTTGACAGCATGTCAGGGGAAGGGTTTGCAGGATACAACAGAAGTCGTAGATACGGTCGTGCATTTGGATGAGATAGAAGCAGAAGAGAGTATGACAACCGAGAGGACTACGATACAGGAACAGTCTGAAGAGGAGTCTATAGAGGAGACAGAACAGACAGAACAGACAGGATTGTATTATGGATATTCGGTGATTTCTCCAAAACAACAAAATCTGTATCGGGAGATTTACCGTGCATTGACAGACTGTGAAGAGTATGTAGAAGTATCTACACTAAAGACAGAAGAGTTAAACTATGTGTTTAACTGTGTGATGAATGATCATCCGGAATTATTTTATGTAGATGGTTATCAATACAAAAAGTATTCTGTTGGAGATGTTGTGACAAAGCTCTATTTTTACGGAAATTATACGATGCGCAGTGCGCAAATCGAGCAATATAAAGTGCGTATTGAACAACGGGTGTCAGAAATATTGGACATATTGCCTGATACGACTGACGAGTATGAAATTGCAAAAGCAGCATATGAATATATTATCAATGAGACACAGTATGATTTAGAGGCTGAGAATAATCAAAATATATGCTCTGTTCTTTTTAATAAGAGGTCTGTATGTCAGGGCTATGCAAAGACCTATCAGTATCTGTTACAGAAAAAAGGTATACAGGCAGTTTTGATAACGGGTACGGCTAATCAGGATGGACATGCATGGAATCTTGTGAAGATAAATGGCAAATACTATTATGTAGATGTGACTTGGGGTGATGCTTCTTATATCTTGAGTGACAATCAGGAAAACACCAGTGTGCCACCTATCAACTATGATTATCTTTTGGTGACAACAGAAGATATTTGCGAGACACATCAGATAGATGAGCTCTATGTATTGCCGGAATGTACAGCAACAGAAGATAATTACTATGTCAGAGAGGGATTGTTTTTGTCTTATTATGATGAGACAAAATTGGCAACGATTTTCGAAAAGGCATATGAAGCAAACAACAACTATGTGACAATTAAGTGCTTAGACGATTTGATTTATGAGGATGTTAGAGAAAAACTGATGGATGAGCAAAGAGTTTTTGAGTTTATCAAGGGGCAAGGTGAGCAAATTACCTATACAGAGAATAAGCAACAGAGAACAATCAGCTTTTGGATATAGCGGTAAGTTATACTAGGCAAAAAGAAGCAGTTTTGCTATAATCAAGGTAATCAATCAGTAAAGAAGATAACAATAGCATCAGAGAAGAAATGCAGGAGGTTATTACGTATGGAAAGAGAAAATGAAAATGGAACCTTTTTATTAGATGGCAATGGAGAGTTCGGTACCGTTAAGATTGCAAACGATGTGGTTGCTATGATTGCCGGACTTGCTGCAACAGAGGTCGATGGTGTAAGCGCAATGGTTGGCAATATTACCAACGAGCTTATGAGTAAGGTCGGCATGAAAAAGCAGGTTAGAGGAGTAAAAGTAGATATTTTGGAGCAGACCGTTTCCGTAGATTTGGCTGTTACTTTAGAGTATGGCTACAATATTCCGTCAACTTGCAGTAAAGTACAGGAAAAAGTAAAAAGTGCTATCGAGACTATGACAGGTCTTGAGGTTGCAGATGTAAATATCAGAATCGTTGGTATTAACATGAATGAGAATATATAATATCAAAGGATAAAGTGTATGAGCAGAAGAGAGCTTAGAGAACAGATTTTTAAGTTGGTTTTTAGAGTAGAATTTAATTCCATGGAGGAAATGTCAGAGCAGGAAAAGCTTTTCTTAGAGGATGATGAATTAGCGATGAAGGATGAAGATGCTGCTTACATTTCAAAGAAGAGCAACGCTATTTTGGAGAAAATGGCCGAAATAGATGGTCTTATCAATCAAAAAGCAAAGGGATGGACAACAGAGAGAATGAGTAAGGTAGACTTGACCATTCTGCGAGTTGCTGTTTATGAAATCCTGTTTGATGAGGATGTACCAACTAATGTTGCAATTAATGAGGCAGTAGAACTGGCGAAAAAATTTGGTCAGGAAGAGTCCTCAGGATTTATTAATGGTGTATTAGCTAAATTTGCTTAAAGGCTAGGGAAAAATATGCAGAATGTATACACAGTTGCACAGGTAAATTCCTATATTAAAAATATGTTCACGCAGGATTATTTCCTGCGGACTATTTTTGTCAAGGGAGAAATAAGTAACTGTAAGTATCATTCTTCAGGACATATCTATTTTACGCTGAAGGATGAAAAAGGAACTATAGCGTGTGTCATGTTTGCCGGCAATCGCAGCCGTCTTTCTTTTCAAATGAAAGAGGGACAAAGGGTAGTGGTTGGCGGTACAATTGACGTTTACGAAAGAGACGGAAAGTATCAGCTCTATGCCCAGGAAGTCATTTTAGATGGCTCTGGCTTGTTGTATGAAAAATATGAAAAATTGAAAAAAGAGCTGGAAGAAATGGGAATGTTTGCACCGGAGTACAAGCAGCCTATTCCGAAATACATCAAAACACTTGGAGTGGTAACAGCGCCAACAGGCGCAGCTGTACAGGATATTATCAATATTACAAAAAGAAGGAATCCTTATGTGCAGATTATTTTGTATCCTGCCATTGTTCAAGGGGAACAGGCAGCGGAGAGTATTGTTAATGGGATTCGTGCTTTAGAACAACAACAGGTAGATGTGATGATTGTCGGAAGAGGAGGAGGTTCCATAGAAGACCTGTGGGCATTTAATGAGGAAATTGTAGCCAAAGCAGTATTTGACTGCTCTGTACCGATTATTTCAGCAGTAGGACATGAAACAGATACTACCATTATCGACTACGTTTCAGATTTACGTGCGCCGACGCCTTCTGCTGCTGCGGAACTTGCTGTTTATGAATATACACAGCTTGAAGAAAAGCTTGCAGCATTTCAATACACTCTGCTTGAAAAAGAAAGAAAACAGTTACAACGGTTGAAAACAGAGCTTACGAATAAAAAATTGCGACTGACATATTTAAGTCCGAAAAATCAGATACAGGAAAAACGTACTTACAGTATAGAGCTTGAAGAAAAGCTGGAGCAGATGATGCAAAAGCAATTGACGAAAAAGCGCCATATGCTGGAGTTATATATAGAGAAAATGAAGGGACTTTCTCCTTTAGAAAAGCTAAGTCAAGGCTATGCTTTTTTGGAAAACAGCGAGGGAAAAGTCATTCACGATATCCATCAAGTGAAGGAAAAAGATGAACTACAGATTTATTTGAAAAATGGTTCCATTAAGGCAAGAGCAGAAAAAGTAATAGAGGGTCTGGAGGTTGAACATGGCTAAAGCAAAGGAAATGACACTGGAGGAGACATTTGCAAAATTAGAGGAAGCAATTGAACAGTTGGAAAAAGAGGATATTTCCTTAGAACAGTCCTTTCAGGTTTATCAGGAAGGAATGAAACTGATTCAGACCTGTAACGATAAAATTAACAAAGTAGAAAAAGCTGTATTAGTATTAAATGAAAATGGTGAATTAGATGAGTTTTAAAGAAGAAATGCAAAGTCAGGTAACACAGATAGAAGAAATCATTTCCGGTTATTTACCCATGGAAGAAGGATGGGCGAAAACAGTCATGTCAGCTATGAATTATAGCGTAAATGCCGGAGGAAAAAGATTGCGTCCGATGCTGATGCAGGAAACCTATCGTTCGTTTGGTGGAACAGGAAAGGTAATAGAGCCTTTTATGGCAACGATAGAAATGATACATACATATTCCCTGGTACATGATGATTTGCCGGCAATGGATAATGATACACTTCGCAGAGGAAAGCCAACTACCCATGTAGCTTATGGAGAGGCAATGGCAATTCTTGCAGGAGACGGACTGTTAAATTATGCCTTTGAAACAGCCTTAAAGGCTTTTGAAGAAGAGGAAGACCCAAAAAGAATTGCAGGTGCCTTACAGGTTTTGGCAAAAAAAGCAGGTATTTATGGTATGATTGGCGGACAAACGGCCGATATTGAAGCAGAAAATTTACAGGATAAGGTCACTTTGGAGCATATGCTGTATATTCATGAGCATAAGACTGCTGCCTTGATTCAGGCGGCTATGATGGTAGGTGCGATTTTAGCAGGAGCAACAAAAGAACAGGTTGCATTAGTGGAACAGGCAGCTTATGACATTGGTGTCGCTTTTCAGATACAGGATGATATTCTTGATATCACAAGTAATGCGGAAACGTTAGGTAAGCCAATCGGTAGTGATGAAAGAAATCATAAAACGACCTATGTAACATTAAAAGGGATGGAACAATCCATGCAGGAACAGAAGGAAATGTCAGCGCATGCTATTTCCTTGTTGCAGTCACTTCCTCATGAAAATGAATTCTTAATGGAATTGATTCGCAGTTTGATTACTCGAATAAAGTAGAAATGTGAACAGTGTGAAAAATAAATTTTTCACACACGAACATAGTTCGTGTTGCAAATATTGTGCCTGCGCAAGGTACTAAAGTACATGAAAGTTTGCAGGCAATGAGAAGGGCATGATTATTTAGTATGATTTTGGAAACAATTGAGAAGGAAAATGATATCAAGAAGGTATCACCCGAAAACTGGAATGTGCTGGCTGAAGAAATCAGACAGTTTCTGATACAGAAAATCAGTGTAACAGGTGGACACTTAGGTTCTAATCTGGGAACTGTTGAGCTAACCATGGCATTACATTTAAGCTTAAATCTTCCAGAGGATAAAATTGTATGGGATGTGGGACATCAATCCTATACGCATAAGATTTTGACAGGCAGAAGGTCTGGATTTGAAAATTTAAGAAAATATGGCGGATTAAGTGGCTTTCCTAAAAGAAAGGAAAGCGATTGTGACTGTTTTGATACAGGACACAGCTCCACCTCAATTTCTGCGGGACTTGGACTGGTAAAAGCACGAGATATCATGCATGAAAATCATACGGTAGTGGCAGTGATTGGAGATGGTTCACTTACCGGTGGTATGGCATATGAGGCATTGAATAATGCAGCCAGAGCGAAATCAAATTTTATCATTGTTTTAAATGATAATAATATGTCTATTTCAGAGAATGTAGGTGGTGTTTCTAAATATCTGAATAACATCCGTACTTCAGACCGTTATTTAGATATTAAAGAAGGTATCTACAATTCGTTGATGGATACAAAGCTTGGCGAGCCTATTGTAGAAAGCATACGTCGTACAAAGAGCTCTGTGAAGCAATTAGTGATACCGGGTATGTTTTTTGAAGATATGGGTATCACCTATTTGGGACCGGTAGACGGACATAATATTCATGACATGATGAAAGTATTTAGAGAGGCAAAACGCTGTAAGACAACTGTGCTTGTGCATGTTCTGACGCAAAAAGGAAAAGGATTTGCACCGGCAGAAAGACATCCGGCACGATTTCATGGAGCAGAGCCGTTTGATGTTAATACAGGATTGCCTTTGAAGCAGAAAACAAAATCAAACTATACGGATGTATTTTCTACTGTTATGTGTAAAATGGGTGACAGAGATGAAAAGCTGGTGGCGATTACAGCAGCAATGCCTGATGGAACAGGACTAAAGCGTTTCAGAAATATGTACCCGGATAGATTTTTTGATGTAGGCATTGCAGAAGAGCATGCAGTTACCTTTGCAGCAGGACTTGCAGCAGGTGGTTTGCATCCTGTGGTTGCGATTTATTCTTCTTTTTTACAAAGAGCGTACGATCAGATTTTGCACGATGTATGTATTCAAAATCTTCCGGTTGTATTTGCCATTGATAGAGCAGGTTTAGTTGGAAGTGATGGAGAGACACATCAGGGTATTTTTGATTTATCCTACTTATCCTCAATTCCTAATATGCATATTATGGCTCCAAAGAATAAGTGGGAGCTTTCTGATATGTTGAAATTTGCCATACAGTTTGAAAGACCGATTGCTTTGCGTTATCCACGGGGTGAAGCCTTTGATGGTTTAAAAGAGTATAGGCAGCCAATATGTCTTGGTAAAGCAGAATGGATTTATCAGGAAAAGGATATAGTGCTTATAGCAGTAGGTAGCATGGTAAAAACTGCACTGACTGTCAGAGAATTACTGATGGCAAAAGGACATAACTGTAGTATCATCAATGCCAGATTTGTAAAACCTATTGATACAGAGATTTTGGATGAAGCCTGCAAAAAGCACAAGCTGTTTGTGACAATGGAGGAAAATGTAGCAAGTGGTGGTTTTGGTGAAAAAGTTAGAGAATATTTAGATACAAAAACTACAGAGATAGAGCTTGTCAACATCACAATCCCGGATGAATATGTGGAGCATGGTAATGTAGATATTTTGCGCCAGGAGGTTGGCATTGATGCAGTATCCATTCTGCGTCAGATAGAAGAGAAAGGTTTAAAGTAAGAAATGAAAGAACGGTTAGACGTACTTTTGGTAAAGCAGGGACTTGCAGAGTCCAGAGAAAAGGCAAAAGCTGTCATTATGGCTGGTTGCGTTTATGTGAATGACCAAAAGGAAGATAAAGCGGGAGCCATGTTTGATGAAACAAAGGTTCAGCTCGAGGTACGAGGGAATACCTTAAAATATGTGAGCAGAGGTGGACTAAAGCTGGAAAAGGCAATGAGTCATTTTGACCTTTCCTTAGAGGGAAAGGTTTGTATGGACATTGGTGCTTCTACCGGTGGTTTTACGGACTGCATGCTGCAAAATGGAGCAGTAAAGGTATACTCTGTCGATGTAGGACATGGGCAGCTTGCCTGGAAGCTCCGCAATGATGAAAGAGTTGTATGTATGGAAAAGACAAACTTCCGATACATGGTGCGTAAAGACATTGAGGATGATTTGGATTTTGCATCCTGTGATGTGTCTTTCATTTCTTTGACTAAAATTTTGGGACCTGCGTACAACTTATTAAAGGACAATGCCAGTATGGTATGTCTGATAAAACCGCAGTTTGAAGCCGGTAAAGAAAAAGTTGGAAAAAAAGGCGTGGTAAGAGATCCTGCCGTACACAAAGAAGTTATTGAAAAGGTCATTGATTTTGCAGGAGAAATTGGCTTTGAAATTTGTAATCTTGAGTATTCACCCATTCGAGGACCAGAGGGTAATATTGAATATTTAATCCATTTATGTAAAAAAAATGCAGAATACGGAGATGAAATCTTACACGAAAAATATGCAGAAATTATTCAAGAAACCGTAAAAAACGCACACGACAAATTAGATATTTCTTAAAGAATTCTTATGTTTTTATGAATAGTTGCGAATAATTATAAATTTGTGTTACAATACCGTTAGGTATTAGTAATGCCTCTGGGCGTTTGACAATACTATATGATGAGGGTTTGAGAACAACGATGAAAATATTTCATATTTATACAAATCTACAAAAAGATATTAATGGTGCAACAACCGCGTATATCAAAAGATATTTAACGAATCGTGACTGCGTTTGTAAGGACAAGGTGGATGATACAGTACAATGTATTATTGTGCTGGGCGGAGATGGTACCATGTTAAGAGCAGCAGGCGAGTTTGTGGGCAGATATATCCCTATCATTGGTGTCAATCTGGGAACACTTGGCTATTTGGCAGAGGTGGAAAAGGAACAGATAGAGCAGGCACTGGATAAATTGATTTTGGGTGAGTATGAGATAGAAAGTCGTATGATGCTTAGTGGTATTCCTGTTATTTCGGGAGAAAGTATGACACCGATGGTGGCACTGAATGATATTGTTATCAATCGAAAAGGTGCACTTCATGTCATCAATTTCAAAATATACGTAAACGGACAAATTCTGAGTACCTATAGTGCAGATGGTATGATTATCTCTACACCAACCGGTTCTACAGCATACAACCTGTCAGCGGGTGGTCCTATTGTAGAGCCGAAGGCAAGATTGATTATGATGACGCCGGTATGTTCACACGCCCTTGTAAATAACCGTACTATCATTTTGTCAGAGGATGATGTTATTGATATTGAAATCGGAGAATATAAGAAGGGTGAGGAGCAGGAGGTAGATGCCAGCTTCGACGGAAGACACCCTGTAAATTTGAATGCCGGTGACAAAATACGTATCATCCGTTCTGATAAAGTTACGAAAATCATCAAGTTAAGTAAAGTCAGCTTTTTAGAGACAGTACAGAAAAAAATGCGTATTTTTTAGTGGGGAACAGAAAGGTTAGAAAAGATGAAAAGAAAAAGACACGAGGTCGTTGTTGAGTTGATTAACAAATACGACATTGAAACACAGGAAGAGCTTGCCTCTTATTTGAAAGCGGAAGGCTTTGAGGTTACACAGGCGACGGTATCAAGAGATATCAGAGAACTTAAGCTTTCTAAAATTGCAACAGGCAATGGCAAACAGAAATACATTATTTTACAGAATGATGATAGTCATTTAGGTGATAAATATATCAGAGTATTAAGAGATGGATTTGTCAGTATGAGTATGGCACAGAACATCTTGGTTATTAAGACTGTTCAGGGTATGGCTATGGCAGTGGCAGCAGCTTTAGATGCTATGAAATTCCCTGAAATAGTGGGTTGTATTGCTGGTGATGATACCATTATGGTGGCAATTAAGACAAACGAAGATACAGAAAATTTAATGGATAAAATCAACGATATTCTTTTAAATAAATAAATGAGAAAAATAGTTCTGTTGGTCAGATACGGAGGTGGCGTTTCTGACGTACAACGAGATACATCGGGAGAGGCATTATGCTGGTAAGCTTGCATGTAAAAAATCTTGCATTGATTAAAGAAACAGAAGTAAATTTTAAACAAGGTCTCAATATTTTGAGCGGAGAGACAGGAGCCGGTAAATCAATCATTATCGGTTCTATTAATTTGGCGTTGGGAGCCAGAGCTGATAAGGATATGATAAGAAATGGTGCAGAGTATGCATTGATTGAACTGGTCTTTCAGGTGACAAATAAAAATCTGCTTTCGCAGATAGCGTTACTTGATATTCCTGTTGAAGAAGATGGTCTTATTATTATTCAGCGTAAAATTCAGGCGACCAGAAGCATCTTTAAAGTATGCGGAGAAACGGTAACGACAAAGCAGATAAAGGACTTGTCAGAGCTATTGATTGACATTCATGGTCAGCATGAACATCAGTCTCTTTTATATAAAAAGAATCATATGACAATTTTGGATGCTTTTGCCGGAGAAGAACTTGAAAAGGTAAAGGAAGACATCAAAGAATGCTATCATACCTACAAAGCACTTCAAAAAGAATTAGAGGAACTGTCTGTAGAGGATAGTGTTACAGCAAAGGAGCTTTCTCTTGCAGAGTTTGAATATGATGAAATTATACAAGCACAACTGCAGCCAGGTGAGGATGACGAGTTAGAAGCAGCTTTCAGGAAGATGTCTAATAGCAGGCAGATTGCTGAGAATGTTTCTAAAGCATATCAGCTGGTATGCGAAAAAGAACAGTCGGCAGCAGATTTGATAGGTTATGGCGCAAGAGAACTGCAGAGTGTGGAACAATATGACACTGACGTCAGAAATCTGTCTGAGGAACTGGCGAATATAGACAGTTTACTGGGAGATTTTTCCAGAAATATTGCAGAGTATTTATCAAGCCTGGAGTTTGATGCAGAGGTATTTGCCCAAACAGAGGAAAGGCTGAATCTACTAAATCATTTAAAACTGAAATATGGTGGAACGATAGAAAAGGTACAACAATATCAGGATGCACTGGCAGAGAAAATAGAGAAACTGCAAAATGCAGATGCCTATAAAGAAAAATTGAGAAAAGAACTGACAGCAGCAGAAGAAGTATTGAGAAAACAGTGTCAGAAAGCTTCTAAGATACGTGCGAAGGAGGCTGCAAAGCTTTCTAAGGATATGGTAACAGCTTTAACGGATTTGAATTTCTTAGATGTGAAATTTGAAATACAGGTTAGAGAAAAAGAAGAACTCTCAAGCAATGGTTGTGATGATGTAGAATTTATGATTTCGACCAATCCAGGGGAGCCGCTAAAGAGTCTGGGAAGTGTAGCCAGTGGAGGTGAGCTCTCTCGTATTATGCTTGCAATTAAAACGGTACTAGCTTCCAGAGATCAGATACCGACCATGATTTTTGATGAAATAGATACGGGAATCAGTGGTAAAACAGCGTGGAAGGTAGCTGAGAAGTTAGGCGTTATTTCCAAAAATCATCAGATAATCTGTATTACACATTTACCACAGATAGCGGCGATGGCAGACCACCACTTTATGATTGCGAAGGAAGCAGTCAATCAGTCTACGCAGACATCTATTTACGAATTGAAAGAAAAAGAAGTCTTACAGGAAATGGCAAGACTTCTTGGTGGCGAAAAGATTACAGATACAGTGTTGGAAAATGCAAAAGAGCTGTTGGCTACTGCGAAAGAGAAAAAATAAACAAAAGATAACCGTTCACAGAATATGGTTTCCCATTTCGTTTATTGGGGTAGATGATAAGCAGATGGTGTTATACCAGTGAGCTTTTTAAATACTCTTGAAAAATAGTAAACATCGTGAAAACCGGTTTTTGAAGCAACCTCACTACAGGAATATAAGCCTGTAGCGAGGTATTTTTTTGCTTGTTCGATGCGAATTTCATTTAAACAGCTAAAAATAGTTTGACCCGTTTTCTTCTTAAATTGTCTGTTCAAATAGTCAAAATTGCAATGATATTTTTCCTCAAAAGTAGAACTATGCAGGGTTTCAGAAAAATGTAGTGTAAGAAACTCCTTTACATCAGAAATTGTTTTATCTATTGGCTTTTCTTTCAGTGCATGATGATATAGCTGCTCCATGTAGTTAAGAGAAAGCAGTTCTAATATTTCACAAAGAATAGTTTGGCTGTAGGTTTGAAAGTAGCTTCCCTGATGATAGTTTTCCATGAAACGCTCTAAAATGGCAGTAAGTTGATTAGTAAAGCTTGTGTTATTCCATATACCATATTTGGGAAAGAGGAAAGAAGAAGTATCGGTATCTTTTGCAAACAGGTGTGAAGGAATCTCTTCTTTTGAGAGAAAACAGGGACAAAGACTTTGCATGTTTTCTTCTGGAAAAGAAAAATGAATATAGGTGAAACTACAAATAGAGGTCTGTAGCCCTTCATGCTCGAAATGAGGGTCAAGTAACAGATAATCACCGGGGACAAGGGTATAGCGTGCATTACCTTCTCTCAAATATAAAGTACCTGAAAGGATGAAATACAAAATATAATCGGCAGACTGTCTGCGAAAGTGCACATAGGGTGGTTGGATATGTGCAGTGTCTGCAAGGTGAATGCTTGGAAGTGAATTGGGGATATAGGTATAGTAGTCAGGATACATGGAAGCCTCCTTAAATGTTTGTTAGTTAAAGTATAACAGAAAAGATGAAAAAGTGGAAAAAATATAAAAAGAAGTCGCTAAAATACAAAAACAAGTCAG
>CAMBAN010000080.1 GCA_945864145.1 uncultured Lachnospiraceae bacterium
TATAACAAGACGATTGACCTTCTAAAAAAGCATGGCTGCACCAGAAACTATACGGCAAATTACATTGATAATCTTTCCGGATCTGAATATGCAGACATCTATGCCCGTTTAAAAATATCTGAAAAACTGGAAAAAATGACATTTTAAAAACACCAGCCACTTTTACATGACTGGTGTTTTCATTTTACTCATAATCCTTTAAGCATACAAAAAGTCTGGTGTCCTCTTCTACCCCATTTATCGTAGCTGCTGATTTGTACTGCCACATCTGAAACTCATAGGGATAATCAGGAGAATCACTATCCTGTGCGACACAAATATCATAATCTGACAAAGCCTCCAAATCAAGTTTTGTCAAAAGCCATTCCAAATTTCCGTACAAAATGACTTTATATCCTGCATCCTCGATTTCATCCATAAAAAGCTTAGCAAGCCTTGTTCTTGTTGCAACATCTAAAGCATCCGTCCTTGCAAGGTCATCAGACACAGCTTCCATATCGAACATAATCGGATAAGTTACTGTATAATCATCTATCACATCCAGCAAAGAATCTGCTTCTTCGAGCACCTCATCCTTTGTGATTGCCTGTGAGTAGAAGTAAGCTCCTATTTTCAGTCCGGCTTTTTTTGCCCCTTCTAAATTATCCTTGTATGTCTCATCCATTACAATATTTCCACTGCTGTAGCCACGCTGCCCAATTCGAATCATGCAAAAATCACAGCCTGCTTTCTTTAGCTTTGAAAAATCTACCTTACCAGACTTTGATGAGATATCTGCACCAAAGGTTGAACTCTGTTTACCATCTACATAGTATTTCATTTCCGGTTTCTGATAAACGAACTGTTCCAAATCATAGGTACTTCTTGTCAAGCTGTCGATAAAATCAACAGTTTGCTCCGTACCATCTGCTAATGTCAGCGTAATCTGTTCTATGGCATCCTCTTCTGTTGTTTCCTCTCCAAACAATTCTGTAGTAGCTGCTTCATCCTGAGACTGCGTTTTCTCTATATTGTCCTCTTTATTTTCTGTCATAACTCCTTGTACCAAGGTTTCTCCGGTGGTTTGATTTTTTAGAGTACCATTCTTTGTATCCATAGAATCATAACTGACATCCGTGTCAATATCCGGAAGCGTCCAAATATCGAGCTGGTCTGAAGTCAATGTGCTTCCTGACAACAATTCGTCGACACTTTTTACCATTTCCTCTGTCTGCAATTTGATTTTTGATGCCTGTTTTACTTCTGATGATTGTGTATTTGCCAATGCGACCGAAGCATTTTTGTTGTTTTTTTTTGGGGTATTCATCCAAAAAATCATTGCTACTACACCTATGACAATAGCCGACATAATGATAGCCATATAGACAAATACTGAATTTACGTGACTTTCTTCATATGGATCTGAATATTTCATGCAAAAACCTCCACATCTGACTTTACATAACTCATTTACAGCATTATTATAAGACATTTGTAGAGGTTTTTCAATTATTTTCTGAATATTTATTTAAATTATTGCTTTTTTAGGACATTTTTCCTTGCATGCGCCACAACCCGTACATTTTTCCTGATCAATATGAGCATGAAAATCTGTTACTGTAATCGCCTCGCTTGGACATGCTTTTACACAAAGTCCACATCCGATACATCCTGTCTGACATGCTTTCATCGTAACAGGGCCTTTATCCTTAGAGCTACACGCAACTGCATGTTTTGCTTCATACGGAATCAATTCTATCAATCCTTTTGGACAAGCTGCCACACATTTTCCACATGCCTTACAGACTTCTTTATCTACTATCGCAACACCATCTTTCACATGAATAGCATCAAACGGACAAGCTTTCACACAGTTTCCGTAACCCAGGCATCCATAGCTACAGGATTTTGCCCCGCCATCCGGTACAAATTTTACCATGCTACAATCATGTACCCCTGTGTATTCATATTGCACAGAAGTTTTTTCGCAAGTGCCTGCGCACTTGACAAAAGCTGTCATACGTGTCGTTTCTCCTGCTTCGACACCCATGATTTCCGCTACTTTTTTACCAACTGCTTCTCCTCCAACAGGACATGCATTTACAGGTGCTTCTCCCTTGGCAATAGCTGCCGCAAGGCCGGAACAGCCGGGATAGCCGCACCCGCCACAATTATTTCCCGGGAGTACACCCAGTATCTTTTCTTCTTTCTCATCTACTTCTACTTTAAACACAATGCCTGCAACGCCTAAAAATAAACCTAACAGTAAGCCTACTCCGCCAACTACACACACTGCTGTTAAAACTGCTGTTACACTCATATCACTCTACCATGCCTTTCTTTTCAAATGGTTCTGTCAATTTACAGTAAGCCTGAAAAGCCACAGAAAGCAATCGCCATAAGTCCTGCAGTAATAAGTACGATTGGCATTCCCTGGAAAGACTCCGGTACATCGTTATACTCAATCTTTTCACGGATACCTGCAAGAATGACAATAGCAATCAAAAATCCTACTGCAGTAGAAAATCCACTGACAATACTATATCCAATTCCATATTCCTTTTGCACATTTGTCAGTGCAACACCTAATACTGCACAGTTTGTTGTAATCAGAGGAAGGTATACACCTAGTGACTGATATAAGCCTTGCATATATTTTTTCAAAAACATTTCAACAAACTGAACCAATGCAGCAATAACAAGGATAAAGACAATCGTCTGCAAATAGGTAATATCAAGCGGTACTAAAATAAAACGATAAATTGTTGCAGCCACTGCAGATGCCAGTGTAATAACAAAAACAACAGCAACACCCATTCCTGTCGCAGTTTCTACTTTTTTAGAAACACCTAAGAATGGACACAAACCGTAAAACTGACTAAGCACTACATTACTTACCAAAGAGGAGCCTACCAAAAGTAATAAAAGATCTTTGATTACGTCAATCATCGTTTTTTTCCTCCCTGTTATCATAAAATTTATGTGTACATCCGGCACTCTCTGCACAATTCAAGCAGTCAGAGCCACAACCGGATTGAATCTTGTCTGCATATTCCTCTTTCCCTTTTGCTTTCAAACTTTTCTTTGCTCTATTTTGCATTGCTGTCAGCATGGCAAGTACAAAGAAAGCACCGGGTGCAAGTCCAAATATACGTATTGGTGTAAAAGCATTTGGCATGATGGAAAAACCAAACAGTTCTCCTGCACCAAGAATTTCTCTGATAGCACCAATACAGGTCAATGCAACTGCAAATCCAAGTCCCATTCCAAGACCGTCAAAAAAGGATGGGAGTACAGGATTTTTTGACGCAAAAGATTCTGCTCTTCCTAAAATAATACAGTTTACAACAATCAATGGGATGTAAATACCAAGAGAGTCATATAAGAACGGAATAAAGGCCTGTAAAAGCATTTGCATCATGGTCACAAAAGAAGCAATGATAACAATGAACGCCGGTATTCTGATTTTATTTGGAATAATATTTCTCAATAAAGAAATAATCACATTACTCAACACCAATACTGCTGTTGTTGTGAGTCCCATTCCAAGTCCATTTATTGCAGATGTTGTAACAGCTAAGGTCGGACACATACCAAGCATTAATACAAAGGTAGGATTTTCTTTTATCAGACCATTGAAAAATATATCCTTACTATTGGTCTGTTTACTCACTTCTTCACTCATTTAGCTGACCTCCCTCCATCATTATTTCATAATATGTAATGCCTGCATTCACACCATTTACAACTGCTTTCGTGGTAATCGTTGCACCACTGATAGCATCAATTTCTGAACTGTTTGCAGATCCACTTTTTGTATAAGTAAAGGTAGTAACCGGTACTTTTTCAAATTGTGGCACTAACACGTTTCCGGCTTCCATTCCAAGTCCTGCTGTTTCCGAAATACTAAGCAGAGAAATGCCGTTAAGGATACCATCTGTCGTAATACCCATGGAAAACTGGATATCACCACCATACCCCTCATGGTCAGTTACTGTAATAACCACTCCAAGCTTCTTTCCTGTTTCATCCAGTGCATAGGAAAGTTCATCAATATCAGCTCCTGAAATACCTTTCTTTGTAAGCTCTTGTGCAATTGCATCTGTGTCTAACGATACTTTTTCAAAAGAAGCTGCGTTTGGAAATACCACTTGGCATGCTTCCTTTTTTGCATTTTCCTGTGCTTCTGCTATTGGTCCTTTGGTTACTTCATTTACAGTTCCAAGTAAAATCCCTGCTACTAAAGTAATGGCAAAAAGGATGAAAGCATCTTTTATCATATTTTTCATGCTCTTTCTCCTCCTTTTCCAAAAGGTTTTGGCATTGTTACCTTCTCAATCAAAGGTACTAACAGATTTCCTAAAATAATTGCATAGGAAACCCCTTCCGCAGATGGTCCAAAGATACGGAAAATTCCTGTCATAATACCTAAAAAAGCTCCATATAAGTATTGTCCTCTTTTGGTAACAGGTCTTGTTACATAGTCTGTTGCCATAAAAAAGGCTCCGAGCATCAATCCGCCACCTGCAAGCTGTGCAGAAAGATACTGTGGATCTAAACCATGTCCGCTGAAAAGTATTTCAAAAATGAGGAAAGTCACAATATAAGTTCCTGGCACTTTCAAATCAATAACACCCATGATAATCAAAAAGCATGCACCAATAACCAATGCAATCATACTGGTTTCTCCAATAGTTCCGGCTGTTCTTCCGATAATCATATCCATAACATTAACACTTTCACCTGCCTTCATTGCTGCAAGTGGAGTAGCTCCTGTATAAGTATCACAGTCAAAATTTGTCATCAGGCTGGTAAAAGATAACAATAAAAAGCATCTGCCTCCCAGTGCCGGGTTCATGAAATTTTGTCCCAATCCACCAAATAACATTTTTACTACTAAGATAGCAAAAATACCACCAAGTGCAGCCATCCATAAAGGAGCAACAGGCGGTAAATTCAAAGCTAATAAAAGCCCTGTTACCACTGCTGACAAATCAGAAATGGTTACTTTTTTCTTCATACACTTTTCGTAAATATATTCTGTTGCTACCGTTGACGCAATTGTCACAAGTATCACCAGTAAAGCTCGTAAGCCAAAATTGTAAATACCAAATCCGGTTGCCGGCAAAAGTCCAATTATCACGTAAAGCATAATTTTTGCTGTAGTATCTTTTGCTCTGATATGTGGATTTGATGAAACCTTTAATAAATCACTCACAATCAGCTCCTCCTATTTCTTCTTTTTCGCAAGTACCATTTTACGCATAGATTTGATAGATTGGGTCAGCTGCCTCTTTGCAGGGCAAATATAACTGCAGCAACCACATTCACAGCATTCCATGCCATGATTGGCAACAAATTCTTCCTCTTCATGACGCTCTGCACATACTGCCAGTTTTTTCGGTACTACACGTCCCGGACATACCTCGACACATCTGCCACAATTGATGCATGCACTCGGCTCCATTGCAGAAACCTCATCCTTTGTCAGGCAAAGCAACGCAGATGCCGTTTTCGTTGTTGGTACATTCAAATCAAAAAGTGCAATTCCCATCATTGGACCGCCTGATACCACCTTTTCCGGTTCTGTCTTTAGACCACCCGCTTCCTCAATCAAATCATGATAATTCATACCAATTCTGACATAGAAATTTCTTGGGTCATTGATTGCATTTCCAGTAACAGTGACTATTCTGTTCATTAATGGCTTGCCTTCTGTCACTGCATGATAAATTGCGACAATCGTGTCAACATTATCCACAATGCAGCCTGCATCTGCCGGAAGCATGCCAGAATGAATCGCCCTTCCGGTTGTGGCATAAATCAACTGTCTCTCTGCTCCCTGAGGATATTTTGTCTGTAAAGCCTTTACAGAAATATTTGGTTCATCCTTTGTAAGCTTCTTTAATATTTCAATACAGTCAGGTTTATTATCCTCTACCGCTAAAATGCCTCTTGCGTGTTCAAAAAGCTTCAACACTATTTTTAATCCGTTTACTACTTTTTCCGGCTCTTCAATCATTCTTCGATAATCAGAGGTAAGGTATGGCTCACACTCTGCACAGTTTGCAATTACATAATCTATTTTTTCCGGTTCTTTGGGAGAAAGCTTTACATGCGTCGGAAAACCTGCTCCACCCATTCCTACTACACCTGCTTCCTGAATCAGATGTATGATTTCCTCTTTACTTAATGTGTCCACATCATGAGATATGTAAGTCACTTCTTCAAACTGCTGGTCATTATCCACAATAATGGAATTTACCATATCACCCGTCACTACTCTTCTGGGTTCTATTGTTTTCACAATACCGGAAACAGTAGCATATATGGGGGCGGAAACAAATCCTCCTGCTTCTGCAATTTTTTGTCCTACTAATACATGGTCGCCTTTTGTGACGATTGGCACTGCCGGTGCCCCAATATGCTGGCTTAGTGGATATACCATTTCGCCTCGCGGAATGATTTCTTTCATTGGCTTGTCCTTAGACAGGTCTTTTCCATCATAGGGATGAATACCACCATGAAACGTCAGTTTTGCCATTTCCTAATCCTCTTTTCCTAGATTTTTACATTTTGGAATGATGTCGTTTATCCTTTTAAATATACTATGAATTATGTCATTTTTCTACCCATTTTTTATGTTAATCTCACAATTTTTCCGATTACTCCCAAATATCAACAAACTATTTTGACACATAGTTGTCATTGTGGTAACTTAATATATATATACAACGTAAGATTAGGAAAGGTACGGATTTCTCTATGAAATGTATAAAGAAGAATTTAGGAAACTTAGCGCCTAAATATCCTATTGAAAAATTTTGCATACCAAAGCAGACACTTTTTCTTGATATTGAAACTACAGGTCTCTATGCAAAGAGTTCTTCTCTTTACTTAATTGGATGTATTTATTTTGATACGGTTCAAGATACCTGGCATACCATACAATGGTTTGCACAGACTTATGATGAAGAAGCCACTGTTTTACATGCGTTTATTACCTTTGCAAAAGACTATCGCTATATCATTCATTTCAATGGCAATCATTTTGACATTCCTTATTTAGAACAAAAAATCAAACAGTATCAGCTTTCCTTCTCTTTTCATAACTACGAAGGGATTGATATTTACCGAAGAATCGTCCCTTATAAGGCATTTTTAAAGCTTCCAAATTGCAAGCAAAAAACAATTGAAAGCTTTTTAAATACCAATCGTGAAGATACTTATACAGGGGGAGAACTGATAGATATTTACCACGAATATGTGTTGTCTCATGATTTAGAGAAAGAAAAATTTTTATTGCTTCACAACGAAGAAGATATCAAAGGTTTATTAGATGTAATTGGTGCCCTTGCTATCTCCGATTTAATTCATGAGCCAATAAAAGTCACAAAAGTACAGGCAAATTACTATACCGATATCGACCAAAAACAGGCACCTGAGTTAATCATGAATTTACAGTTTTTAACAGTTTTACCAACTACCATTTCCTATAGTGCAAATGGATGCTATTTCATTGGTGAAAAAACAGAAGGTAAGCTACGCGTTCCCATGTTTGAAGGTGAATTGAAATACTTTTATGCAAATTACAAAGACTACTATTATCTTCCAAAGGAAGACGTTGCCATTCATAAATCTGTAGCATCCTTTGTAGATAAAGAATATCGCGAGCAGGCTCATGCTTCTAATTGCTATACCAAGAAGGAAAGCACCTATTTACCTCAATGGGACGTGTTATTCACTCCTTTTTTCAAAAAAGATTACAAAGATACGGATTTGTTCTTTGAATTGACAGATGAGTTTAAGACCAAAAGAGAAGCCTTCAATCAATATGCACAACATATTTTACAAATGATGGTTTCCTATAAAAATTAAGCAGTGTATGTTGCATTGTCTCAACATACACTGCTCGATTATTAACAGGGAACCGGCTTTGTGCCAGAGGGGGTTATCGCTTTACGTAGAAAAATGAATTTTTTCTATCGTAATTGATTTCTTTATAATTCATTATCTGTTCCGTGCTTCCAATAAACAAAATGCCCTTTTCTTTTAATGAAGCGTTGAATTTTCTAAATACCTCATCTTTTGCTTCTTCCGTAAAATAAATTAAAACATTTCTGCATACAATCAAATCACATTTGTCAGGATAGGTATCTTTTAACAGATTATGCTGTTTAAACTCTACTCTTGATTTTATTTCATTGGAAATCTGATAGGAAGGTCCTACCTTGGTAAAATATTTTTTCTTGAAATCATCCGGTACTGCTGCAATACTTTTTTCATTATACAAACCAAGCTTCGCTTTTTCTATGACTTGTTTATCGATGTCTGTTGCAATAATCTTAATTTGATTCAAAGGTATATGGCGTGAAAAAGCCATCACTAAGGAATAGGGTTCATCACCCGTGGAACACGCAGCACTCCATATTTTCAAGTTCTTACCAAATTTTTGGATAAGCTCTGGAATAATTTCTTTATCCATCAGTTCCCATTGCTCAGGATTACGATAAAACTCAGATACATTAATCGTAAGGTAATTCACAAAATCATCAAAGACAGTTTTGTCCTCTTTCATTATCTGAACAAACTTATCATATCCTGTTACCTTGTGTTTCGAAATGAGCGTATCTATTCGACGCTTCATTTGCTTCTCTTTATAAGCATTCAAGTCAATTTTAGTAAGTGAAAAAACTTCCTTTTTGAAATATTCATAATCATATGCCATATTTCATTCCCCTTTCGTTCTTACTTTTTCCTTCTCACGCTACTAATTACATAACCAGAAAAACTCCGGGAGCAAAATGCTCCCAGAGTCATCATATGCAATTGTCCCTATTCAATTATTTATACTTGTCCAATGTATATCACTATACATTCCCCCAGGACAATTTCATTAAAAATCTTATTCAGCGTCCTGACCAGCAATTACTGCATCAATATCTACAGATGCAACATCAGCATTGTCTTCTGCTGGAGCTTCCTGTACTTCTGGAGCAAATAAAGCCTTGATACTTAAGCTAATCTTCTTGCCTTCTTCATTGAAATCAACAACCTTAGCTGTTACTTCCTGACCTACTGTTAATACGTCAGATGGCTTTTCAATATGATCCTTAGAAATCTGTGATACATGTAATAATGCATCAATACCTGGCTCAAGCTCAACAAATGCGCCAAAATCTGTCATTCTTGCAACTTTACCAGTTACTTCATTTCCTACAGCATACTTTGTAGCTGCATCTTTCCAAGGATTAGAATCATCAAATTTTAATGATAATGCAACCTTGCTTCCATCAATATCCTTGATGAGAACCTTTAATGGCTCGCCAACTTTAAATACTTTCTTAGGATTTTCAACACGTCCCCAAGACATTTCTGAAATGTGAAGTAATCCATCTACACCACCGAGGTCGATGAATGCACCAAAGTCTGTAACGTTCTTTACAGTACCTTCTACGATATCGCCAACGCTAATCTTTTCGAATAATTCTTTCTGCATCTCAGCTTTCTTAGCTGTGATAAGCTGCTTACGATCGCCGATATATCTTCTTCTCTTTGGATTGTATTCGCTGATTACGAACTCAATCTCCTGTCCGGCATATTTGCTTAAATCTTTCTCATATACATCAGATACAAGGCTTGCCGGGATGAAAATTCTTACTTCATCAACAACAACGCTTAAGCCACCATCTAATACCTGAGAAACCTTTGCTGTTAACACTTCCTTATTATTGAAAGCTTCTTCAATTCTCTTGTTGCCTCTATCAGCAGCAAGTCTCTTATAGGTTAAAAGAACCTGTCCTTCACCATCATTGACCTTTAATACTTTTACTTCCATAGTATCGCCTACTTTTACAAGAGTAGTAAGGTCTACATTTGACTCGTTTGTGTACTCATTACGAGTAAGGATGCCGTCTGACTTGTAGCCAATGTTAAGGATGATTTCATCTGGTTTAACATCGATGACTGTACCTTCAATTACCTCTCCTGTATGAATAGTTTTTAAAGATTCTTCTAACATTTGTTCAAAAGTTAATTCTGACATAATTTTGAACCTCCTCAATTATTTTGTTTGGGGTAGAAGCCCCCGCTGTGATGCCCACTAGTTCAACAGAATTAGGTAATTCTAATTGCAGGTCTGCCAGTGTCTGTATATAGTAAGTATTCTCGCATTCGCTTTTGCATAGCTCATAGAGCTTACGCGTATTCGAACTATGAGTACCACCTATCACAATCATAACGTCAGCTTTGGTCGCAAGTTCAAGTGCTTCCTTTTGACGCTCCTCAGTTGCATTACAAATAGTATTCGCAACAATTATATCATAACCTTTTTTTTGAAAAATTTCAACTAAATCTTGAAATTTCTTGTAGTTAAATGTCGTTTGAGACACAATGCATATTTTAGAATCCTCAGAAGCCTTGAAATTACGCGCTTCCTCGGGTGTTTCTATCACTGTAGCCGGTGTCACTGACCATCCCCTGATGCCTTCCACTTCCGGGTGCTTCGGGTCACCGATAATCACAATCTGCTTTCCGTCTTCACTTTCTTTTTGTACAATATTATGAATACGTTTTACAAAAGGGCATGTCATATCGATACATTCCAACCCTTTTTTCTCAATTATTTGATAAATTTCCGGTGGTACACCATGAGCACGTATAATGACACTGCCTTCTTCTAATGCCTCTAATGCTTCTCTATTCTGTAGTACCTGCACACCTTTTTCTTCCAGGCTTTTTACAACTTCTTCGTTGTGCACCACAGGTCCATAGGTGTATATCTTTTTGTCTGTTTCTACCTGTTCATACACTTTATCCACAGCTCTTTTAACACCAAAGCAAAATCCTGCTGCCTTCGCTAATACTACTTCCATCTATTTGCTCCCTACTTTATCACACAATGCAATCACTGCATCTGCCACTTCTTCAATAGTCATTTCAGAAGAATCAAGCAAAATAGCATCTTCAGCCTGTTTTAATGGAGAAATATCTCTATGCATATCTCTATAGTCTCTATCTATGATATCCTTTTCAATCTCATCCAGATTACATCTTTCTCCCTTTGCCATAAGTTCTTCATATCTTCTTTTAGCTCTGACTTTACTGCTGGCTGTCAAATAAATCTTTACATTTGCATTCGGAAGTACGGTTGTGCCAATATCTCTGCCATCCATTACCACATTTTCCTTTGCAGCAAGTGCCCTTTGCAACTCAACAAGCTTTTCTCTGACATCCTTATTTACACTGCTTGCAGATGCCATATTTCCTACCTCTTCTGTACGTATGAGGCCATTTACATTTCTTCCATTTAATAAAACGATTTGTTCTCCGTTTTCATATTGAATGGTAATATCTACTTTTTTGCTTGCCTCACTGATTTTATCAGGCTCATCTGCCCGAATGCCTTCTTCCAAAAAGTATAATGCCATTGCTCGATACATAGCTCCCGTATCTACATAAATATATGATTTCTTTTTTGCAATCAGCTTTGCGATTGTACTTTTTCCGGCTCCAGCCGGACCATCAATTGCTATATTAAATTTCATGTGTTTTCCATCCCTTTCCTATTATTCAGCTACAGACTCACCCGCTAAATGTCCTGTAGACCAGGCAATCTGCAAATTATATCCACCTGTCAGTGCATCCAGATCTAAGACCTCTCCTGCAAAATACAGATTTTTTATCAGTTTTGATTCCATGGTTGACGGATTAATCTCTTTTACAGACACACCGCCTTTGGTAATAATTGCTTCATTATAATCGCGTACCCCTTGCACATGCATCTCCATATGTTTTATCTGGTGTACAAAACGTTCTCTTTCTTCCTTAGTAATCTCATTTACCTTTTTATCCGGGTCAATATTACTTAACATTGGCATAATTGGAATAAGCTTTGCCGGAAATAATCCGGAAATTGCATTTTTAAACTGCTTATTCTTATTTTCCTCAAATTCGCGCAGCACGCGCTTATCTAATTGTTCTGTTGTCAATGCAGGTTTTAAGTCTATTACGATTATCGCCTTCTTTCCTTTTGCCTTATGCACATAATAGCTGCTTCCGCTCAGCATCAATGGACCGCTTACCCCATAATGCGTAAAAAGCATCTCTCCCATATCAGAATAGATTTTTTTATTATCCACCAAAATGGTAGCTGTTACATTTTTCAAAGACAATCCCTGTAGCTGTTTGCACCAGCTTTCCTCTATTGAAAAAGGAACTAATGCCGGTGAAGTTGTTTCTACTGTGTGCCCGCATTCTTTTGCAAATCGATATCCATCGCCGGTCGACCCCGTCAACACATAGGAAATACCACCGGTTGCTACTATCACTTTTTCTGCATAATAAGCTTCTTTATTTTTTAATCTGACACCTGTGACGTTTTTCTCTTTCTCATCTATGATGAGTTCTTCTACTTCACAGTGAAGTTTCAGTTCCACACCTTCCTTTTGCATGGTTCTTTCCAATGCTCTGATAATATCAGAGGAATGATC
>CAMBAN010000081.1 GCA_945864145.1 uncultured Lachnospiraceae bacterium
GTGTCATTATTGATATGGTGATGAATCATACCTCGTCTAAACACCCATGGTTTGTGGAAGCGTGTACTTATTTGGAAAATTTAGAGGAGGGACAAGAGCCAAAAGTAGAGGAGTGTCCTTATATAGAGTATTATGAATTTACCAAGGAAAAGCTGAATGAAACTTATTATCAGGTGGGAGATACAGATTGGTATTATGAGGGAAGCTTTTGGTCAGAAATGCCTGATTTAAAATTAGAAAGTGAAGTAGTACGCACAGAATTTGAAAATATTTCAGACTTTTGGATGGAGAAGGGAATAGATGGATATCGTATGGATGCGGTAATGCACTATAAGGAATCTGATACAACCTTTAATAATGAAACATTGTCCTGGATTTATACATATTGTAAGGAAAAAAATCCTGATTTCTATATGGTATCTGAGGTATGGGCTAACGTCAGCACCATTACCGATTATTATGGAAGTCTGACTCCAAGCTTTTTCAACTTTGATTTGCAGGGAGCAGAGGGAAAGCTTGCAAAAACAGCCAGAGGCAATAACAAGGCAGAGAAATTTGTACAGAGCATGCTGAAATATCAAGAGGATTTTGCAGAACAAAATCCCAATGCCATAGATGCCCCTTTTGCTTCTAATCATGATACGAGTCGCGTTTCAGCTTCAGTCAGAAGTGATGAGAATGCAATAAAAATGACAGCAGGATTATTACTTACCATGAATGGCAGTCCGTTTGTATATTATGGAGAAGAGATTGGAATGCCAAGTGCAGGTACAAAGGATGAAAACAAACGCTTACCAATGTTGTGGTCTGATGAGGATACAACCGGTATGACAAAAGCACCTGCTAATGCAGATGAAGATATTACTTACAAATTTGCTGGGGTAGAAGAACAGCTTTTAGAGGAAGACTCTATTTTGAATTATTACAAAAAGGCATTGCGACTGAGAAAAGAAAATCCGGAAATTGCACGTGGTGATATTGAAATCATAGAGGAGCTTACACATGAAAATCAAGCTGTGATTACAAAATCTTACGAAGGTAGTACTATTGGAATCGTATATAACACCGGAAAGGAAGCAATAGAGCTGTCTTTAGCGGAGACGAAGCTTTCTGATATGGAGATTTGCGGTTGTCTTTGCGTAACAAATGAGGATGCATCGTTAGAGAATAAGAAATTGGTTGTGCCGGCGCAGACAATTGTGATTTTATATGAAAATGATTTGTAATTTTGCCTTTTTTATATTATAGTAGTTATGAAAATGCACATAATAGAATATAAATGAGGTTATAGATAAACTTATGAAGATATATGTTATGAGACACGGAGAAACAGCGTGGAATGCAGAGGGTAAAATCCAAGGCAGAGCAGATATTCCTTTAAATGAAAATGGAAGAGAGCTTGCAAGAATAACGGGAGAAGCGTTGAAGGATGTGCCCTTTACCAGAGTGTACACCAGTCCACTAATCAGAGCAAAGGAAACGGCTATGATTGTAAAGGGTGATAGACAGATTCCTGTGATAGAGGATGAAAGAATACAGGAAATCAGCTTTGGAATTTGTGAGGGCTGTCATTGTTCTCAAAAGCTTTTTGATGCACCAGATCCGAATTTCCGTGATTTCTTTTTAAGACCGGAGTCTTATATTCCGCCGGAGGGTGGAGAGTCTATCGAAGAAATGACAGAAAGGACATCTGCATTTTTTAATGAACTCATTCATGATAAAACACTGGAAAAAGAAACCATTTTAGTTTCCAGTCACGGAGCTGCGCTCAGAGGAATCTTAGCAACCGTATATCAGCATGATAAAGCAGATTTTTGGGCTGGCGGTGTTTATAAAAATTGTGCAGTAACAATTGTTGAGGTAGAAAATGGTATTCCCAAAATGCTTGAAGAAGCAAAGGTTTATTATACGATTTAACGAAAGAAGGCATAATCATGGAAAATGAACTAAGTAAAGTAAAAGTAAATAATGAACTGGATTTTTGTTCTATTATGGACCCTGACAAAAAGACCGTGTTAGAAAAAGCCTTCATGAAGGCAAGAGTTTCTTATTTCTTAAGATGGGAAAAGCCCGGATTTTTTGCAAGAGTATTTGCAGGAGAAAAGTCCAGTGTTGTTTTTTGTATTAATTCAGCACAGTTAGAAACCGCAGAAGAAGTAGTGAAAAGTCTGGGCGATGATTTTGAAAAAAGTATCAAAATGATTAAAACGAAATCGAATAACAGAACCGGATTTTAAAGTGGAGACAGCCAGAGGCTGTCTCTAAATGATTTGCAACAAATAGAAATGAGGAGAAGTATGAAAAAACTGAAATATACGATAATTACGATGCTTAGTCTACTGCTGTGCTTTATCCCTTGTGTTTCCTATGCTTCTGAAAACAGTCAGGGCATTGATGTCACTGAATATCATGCAACAGCTACGACTACAAGCAGTCTGAATGTACGTAGTGGTCCGTCTAAGGACTATGATGTAATCCAACTATTGGACGCAGGAGCCGCAGTTACTATCACTGGAAAAACAGAATCAGGCTGGTATCAAATCCAGCTGGATAATCAGACAGGCTTTGTTTATTCTAAATATGTAACGACACCTGTTGAGATTACGGAAGAGGAAACAACGAAAGATGAAGTTTCCTTGCCATCACTTACGCAGATAAAATCATTTATAGATGCACCTACAGTAACTATGGTTATAGCAGGGATTGTGGTTGTTGTCATTCTTATGATACTTACTTTATGGCAGGTTATTAAGCTAACAAAAGAAATAAGCGAACCGGTTCAAAACAGATATCAGACTTTGGATGAAGAAGACGACTTTGAAGAGGATGAGGAATAACACTTGACTTTTTTTGTGATTTTCTCTAGAATATAGTCCATAAGAACATTAGTTGAAAAGGTAGTGCCAAAGAGGAGTATTCATTACCCCTTGTCAGAGAAGAGAACCCATTGGCTGTAAGGTTCTTTCAAGGTAGGAATGGAGAAGGTAGCTTTGAAACCGGGTTTCTGAAAGCGTAGCAAGTAAGAAATCACGTTTTGTCTACGTTACAGGACAGGATTTTGTTAGAAATCTACTAAGATAGATGCTTTGGATGACAAAGCTATCTGAACAAAGGTGGTACCGCGTTAACACGCCCTTTGCTGAGCAATCAGTAAAGGGCTTTTTTATGTAAAAGGAAATTTCTTTGAAATTACCTTTTACATAAAAAAACACTCCGTGAAGAGGCGCACTCGCGCGAAGAGGAAGAGAGTTGTAAACGACTGCGCTCGGCGCGAGAATGTGCCAAGGCACATTCTTTTTAGTTACAAGGAGGAGAACATGAGCAAAGAATTAGCAAAGACTTATGATCCACATGGTATGGAGGATCGTATTTATCAGAAATGGCTGGACAAAAAATATTTCCATGCAGAAGTAGATCGCAGTAAGAAACCATTTACCATTGTGATGCCACCACCAAACATCACAGGACAGCTTCATATGGGTCATGCATTAGACAACACTATGCAGGATATTTTGACTCGTTTTAAGAGAATGCAGGGATATAATGCATTATGGCAGCCGGGAACAGACCATGCATCCATTGCAACTGAGGCAAAGGTGGTAGAAAAACTCAAGGAAGAAGGCCTTACTAAAGAAGAACTTGGACGTGAAGCTTTCTTAGAGAGAGTTTGGGACTGGAAAAAGGAATATGGCGGACGTATCGTTTCTCAGTTAAAGAAAATCGGTTCTTCCTGTGATTGGGACCGTGAGCGTTTCACCATGGATGAAGGATGTAACAAGGCAGTAAAAGAAGTATTTGTAAAGATGCATGAAAAAGGCTATATTTACAAAGGATCCAGAATTATTAACTGGTGTCCTGTATGTAATACTTCTATTTCTGATGCAGAGGTTGAGTATGAGGAACAGGCAGGACATTTTTGGCATATGAAATATCCTTTGGTAGATGAAAATGGTCAGCCAAGTAAGACAGATTTCCTGATTTTTGCAACAACAAGACCGGAAACTATGCTTGGTGATACTGCTGTAGCTATCAATCCAAAAGATGAAAGATATGCACATTTAAGAGGTAAACAGGTTTGGCTTCCAATCGTAAATAAACCGATTCCTGTTGTTGAAGACGAGTATGTTGATATGGAATTTGGTACAGGTGTTGTAAAGATTACACCTGCACATGACCCTAATGACTTTGAAGTTGGAAAACGTCACAATTTACCTGAAATCAACATTATGAATGATGATGCGACCATCAATGAAAATGGTGGTGTTTACGCAGGTATGGATCGCTATGAAGCAAGAAAAGCTATCGTAGAGGAAATGGATAGACAGGGCTTATTAGTAAAAATTGAGGACTACTCTCATAACGTAGGAACCTGTTATCGTTGTCATACCACAGTAGAACCAATGATTAAAAAGCAGTGGTTCGTAAAGATGGATGAGTTGATTAAACCAGCTATTGAAGGCGTAAAAAATGGCGATATCCAATTGATTCCTGAACGTATGGATAAAACCTATTATAACTGGACAGACAATATTCGTGACTGGTGTATTTCCAGACAGTTATGGTGGGGACATCAGATTCCGGCTTATTATTGTGATGAATGTGGTGAAATCGTTGTTGCAAAGGAAATGCCTGAAAAATGTCCAAAATGTGGATGTACCCATTTGACACAGGACCCGGATACTTTGGATACCTGGTTTTCATCAGCACTTTGGCCATTTTCAACACTTGGCTGGCCTGACAAGACAGAAGAATTAGATTATTTCTATCCGACAGATGTTTTGGTGACCGGATATGACATTATTTTCTTCTGGGTTATTCGTATGATTTTCTCAGGCTATGAGCAGATGGGTGAAAGACCGTTTAAGACAGTATTATTCCATGGACTTGTAAGAGACTCACAGGGTAGAAAAATGTCTAAATCTCTGGGAAATGGTATTGATCCACTGGAAATTATTGACCAGTATGGTGCAGATGCTTTGAGACTTACTTTAATCACAGGAAATGCACCTGGAAATGATATGCGTTTCTATATGGAAAGAGTAGAAGCAAGCAGAAACTTTGCAAACAAAGTATGGAATGCTTCCCGTTTCATCATGATGAATATGGAAGGCAAAGAGGTAACAGATGCAAGTGCTTCTTTAGAGCCTGTAGATAAATGGATTATTTCTAAGTTAAACAGCCTGGTAAAAGAAGTAACAGACAACATGGAAAACTTTGACCTTGGTATTGCTGTTCAGAAGATTTATGATTTTATCTGGGATGAGTTCTGCGACTGGTATATTGAAATGGTAAAACCAAGATTATATAATTCTGATGATGCGGTTTCTCAGAATGCAGCACTTTGGACCTTAAAGACAGTTTTGATAGATGCATTAAAGCTTTTACATCCGTATATGCCATTTATCACAGAGGAAATCTTCTGTACCTTACAGTCAGAGGAAGAGTCTATTATGATTTCTAAATGGCCTGAGTATACTGAAAGCAGATGCTTTGCAAAGGATGAAAAGGATATTGAAATCATCAAAGAGGCTGTTCGCGGTATCAGAAATGTCAGAACAGAAATGAATGTTGCTCCATCTAAGAAAGCACACGTTTTCGTTGTTTCAGATAAGGAAGATATTTGCAGAACCTTTACAGAGGGTAAGCTTTTCTTTGCTTCTTTGGCATATGCATCAGAAGTTACCATTCAGCAGGATAAAACAGGTATTGCGGATGACGCAGTTTCTGTTGTGATTGCAAATGCAAATGTTTACATGCCATTTGCTGAGTTAGTAGATATTAAAATGGAAATTGAGCGTCTGGAAAAGGAAGCAAAACGTTTAGATGGAGAGCTTGCACGTGTAAACGGAATGCTTGCAAATGAGAAATTCTTATCTAAGGCTCCGGAAGCTAAGATTAACGAAGAAAAAGAAAAATTGACAAAATATACACAAATGAAACAACAAGTTATAGAACGACTTGCGCAATTGAAGTAAATAATGGTACAATAGAGATATATATGAGGCTATTTATATCGCCACCAGGAGGAGATTTCAATGGTAAGTGATAAATCTTATGTCAGAGTAACAGAGGACCATTCAGAAGCATGGCTGTATTTATGTGCTCCGGAAGACGAACAATCTTACACAAAATCTGAAATCATCCAATATCTCCATGAGAACCAGGTCATTGCCGGCATCAATGAATCAAATGTTGCAGCAATGTGCAAAAAACGGATTTATGAGCGTGAAGTCAAGGTCGCAATGAGTGAAAAAGGAGAAGAGGGATGTAACGGGCATTACGAATTCTTTTTCGATAATGAAGAGAAGAAGCCTACAATCAGAAAAGATGGCTCTGTTGACTATCGAAGTATGAGTTTAATTCAAAATGTAGAAGAGGGCGATTTGCTTGCCCGTTATCATCCGGCTATGCAGGGAAAACCGGGACGTGATGTGCTTGGTAATTCGGAAAAGCCTTTGACTTTTAAAGATTTGCGCCCTTTGACAGGAAAAGGGATTAGCAATGAAAAAAATCCAAATGAATATTATGCGACAAAATCCGGAAAAGTAGAGTATGATGGAGATAATAAACTGGCAATTGTTGAGGTATATGAAATACAGGGAGATTGCGATCTTGCCAACCATGGTGTGATTGAATTTAACGGTGATATTGTTATCAATGGCAATGTTGAGGCAGGTGTGGTAATCAAAGCCGGGAAAAGTCTCACAATTGAAGGCGGTGTAGAGAATGTCACAATTATAGCCGGTGGTGATGTGTGTCTGAAACGAGGTATGCAGGGCGCCGGTAAAGGCTCTATTATAGCCGGTGGTGATGTATTTACTGATTTTATCGAATATGCTACGGTAAAAGCAGAAGGAAATATTCAGACTAATGTTATTTTAAGTTCTCATGTTTCTGCTGGAAAAACAGTCACATTGACCGGCAAAAAAGGTCTGATAGCCGGTGGTGACGTGCACGGCATGTTAGGAATCAACTGTATAAATGCAGGTAATATGTCAGAGATAAAGACCTTACTGCATGCAGGTATTCAACCGGAAATTTCAGAGCAGAGAATAGAAATCGCTGGTCAATATGAGGCAGTCAGCAAGGAACTTGATGAAATCGTTAGTGGCATGGCAAAGATATTGCGTGTCAGACAACAGACCGGAGAGCTTTCCGAACAGCTTGAAAAACACCTGGATGAGTTGAAAAAGAAAAAAGATGAAGTATACGTAAAAAGTGTAAAAATAAAAAAGCAGCTCGATGTGGTGGAAAAGATGGTGCTGGATGCCAGAGAGGCAAAAATCAAAATCAGCGGAAATATTTATCATGGTGTTATCATTGGTATAGACAGCCACGAATTAGTAATAAACCGAGATACCAGCTTTATGGAATATACCTCACAAAATGGTATGATTGTTGGTACGGTGGTTGTTATATAAAGTGTATCATACAACGAACTTCACAAAATGCGAGGTTCGTTGTTTTTTCGTATAACAGGAAAGAACTTATCACACTAAAATGGGAAAGGGAGGCATAGGTAATGGACGCGTTAACAATAACCACTTATGAAGAGGCAGAAAATTATTTAAACGAAATTCCGAAATTTACAAAAAAGAATGAATTTGCACAAACAAAGGATTTCTATATGTTTTTACAATCTGAGGAGTCTGGTGTGTCCTTTCAGGAAAAGGATTTAGGCAAGATTATTCATGTTGCGGGGACCAATGGAAAAGGCTCTGTCTGTGCGTTTCTTTCTCAAATATGCATAGAAAGCGGGTTGAAAACAGGATTTTTTTTATCGCCTCACCTTGTGACCACAAGAGAACGTTTTCAAATCAATGGAGACATGATAAGTGAAGACTGCTTTTTAAATGCATTTCATAGTCTGGAGAGAGCAATACGCAATTACAGAAGAAAATGTCCGGACTATCAGCCGACCTATTTTGAACGTCTTTTTTTCATGATGACGATTATTTTTGCAAAAGAAAAGGTAGAGGTTTGCGTGATGGAGACAGGACTTGGGGGCAGATTGGACACGACTAATGTAATAGACAGCCCGGCACTTTGTGTCATCACAGAAATTGGCTTAGACCATATGGCATATTTAGGAGATACGGTCGGCAAAATTGCGTCAGAAAAAGCAGGTATCATTAAGCCAAAGATTCCGGTAGTTTATATGGATAAAAAAAAGGAAGCTACTGTCGAAATAGAAAAGAAAGCCAGGGAACAGAATGCCCCCTGCTACAAAGTGTCGAAAAATGCATATAAAATTACGGAAATTCAAAAAAAATCCATTGATTTTTTACTAGGCAGTCGGTATTATGATTATATTGGTTTTACATTGCATTCCAAGGCTTTATACCAGCTGGAAAATGCATCTGTTGCAGTACAGGCAATAGAGGTTTTAAAGGAAGTTACAGGTTGGGATTGTATTACCAAAGAAAGTATGGTGGCAGGCGTTGGTCATATGTACTGGCCTGGCAGAATGGAAGAAATTTTGCCACAGGTCTATTTGGACGGTGCGCATAATGAGGATGGCATCGATGCCTTTGTACAGACAGTAACGAAGATGTTTGAAAGTGACATTAAGGGAAAAGGGATTTTGCTTTTTTCAGCAGTAAATGATAAACTGTATGAGCATATGATTGCAAAGCTTTGTCAAATTCCACAACTGAGGGAGTTCATTGTTACAAGAATTCCGGGCAGCAGGGGTGTGGATATGGAAGAATTAAAAAATCAATTTAGAAAATATACCAGCAATGAGGTGTACAGCTTTCAAGAGCTTTCGGATGCTTTTCGGCATGCCAGAGAGCAAAAGGGGGAGGAAGATGTGATATTTATTGTTGGTTCGTTATATCTGGCAGGTCTTGTAAAGGAATTTGCAGGAGAGACCTAAACTTGTGAGAAAGGCTTGGTAAGAGGATGATTAATTTTGAAGAAGAGTTAAAGAAGTTCCATCCTAGTTTGGAAATCGAAGATGCGGAGGAGGCTATTTACAATCAGGATTTAACAGATATGGCAGATTTACTGGTAAAGATTGTAAAGGATGCAAAAGAAGAAGAATAGGGGAACTTATCTATGATATGCTATAATTGTGGTTGTCGTTTATCAGACAAGAATTTTTGTACGAGCTGTGGAGCGGATGTGACTTTATATAAGAAAATCATGTATGCGGCCAACCGCTTTTATAATGACGGATTGGAAAAGGCTACAGTAAGAGATTTATCCGGAGCAATCCAGAGTTTAAGACAATGTATCAAATTAAATAAAAATCATATAGAAGCAAGAAATTTACTGGGACTTGTATATTTTGAGCGTGGTGAGGTTGTTGCAGCATTAAGTGAATGGGTTATCAGTAAAAACATAAAAAGTGAAAAAAATATTGCGGATGATTATATCAGCATGATTCAGAATAATCCGGGCAGACTGGATGCCTTTAATCAAACGATTAAAAAATATAATCAGGCGTTGCTCTACTGCCAGCAGGATAGTTTAGATTTGGCAATTATCCAGCTAAAAAAGGTATTGTCGATGAATTCCAAATTTTTACAGGCAAGGCAGCTGTTGGCACTTTTATACATCAATGCACAGCAGTGGGATAAAGCAGAAAAGGAATTAGACAAGGCATTAAAAATAGATACAAACAACACAATTACACTTCGTTATAGAAAAGAAGTGGAGGAAATGAAACCGTCTGAGGAAGAAAAACCAAAGAAAAAGAAAGAGACGGTACGTTACCAAAGTGGAAATGATACAGTAATACAACCGATTGCCAAAAAGGAAAATAGAGCATTACAGACCTTCTTTAACCTTATGATAGGTCTGGTGATTGGACTTGGTATTGCTGTTTACATGGTACTTCCGGCAAGAGTGAAATCAGCGCAGGAGGATGCCAATACACAGCTAAAGGCTGTCAGTGAGCAGCTGGATGCTAAAACGGTACAGGTAGAAGAACTGACAAAACAGATAGAGGACTTGAGCATCGAAAGAGATTCCTTAAACAGCAGCTTGTCTGATGCAACAAGTACAAGTGCTGCATTACAGGCAAATACAGATTTGATAGAAGCTGCACTTATGTATATGAATAAAACAGGGGATGAAACAGCAATTGCAGAGACATTGGAGCTAATTCCTTCTGATTATATTGAACAGGGGGCAACAGAGAGTTTCCAGACCTTGTATCATACTATTTTTGCAGCAGTAGGACCGATTGTAGCACAAACCTATTATAATACAGGTTATGAAGCATATCGTACAGAAGATTATGAAACAGCGATTACCAATTTGGAAAAGGCATTTTACTATGACCCGGACAATGGAGAGGCGCTTTATAATCTTGCCAATTCATACTATCGAAGCGGAGATACGAAGCAGGCTGTTGAATATTATCAGATGGTATCAGAACTTTTCCCGGATACGGAAAAAGCCAGAAAAGCACAAAATTATATAAAAGAAATTCAAGGATAGAAAGATGTGTTGTATACAAAAGAGAACAGGCATGGGGGCTTGTTCTCTTTTTTAGATTATTGTGACGAGAGAGGAATGCGTATCTTGTCACACTGTCATAATGCAATTAAAGGAGGATAATATGGAGGGTAACACAGATTTTGCAATTATTGACAATTATTTGTGCATTCGTATGCCAAAAGAGATTGACCAGCATCATGCAACACACATCAGACAAAGAGCAGACGAACTGCTAGTGGACGAGAAGGTAAAAAACGTAGTATTTGATTTCGAAAATACCACATTTATGGACAGCTCAGGTATTGGAATCATTATTGGACGATACCGAAAAATTTCCTGCTTTGGCGGAAAAGTATATGGCATTCATGCAAATGAACGAATTACGAGGATGTTAAAAACATCAGGGATGCATTCTGTAATTGAAATAATAGTATGAAAAAAAAGAGAGGATTACCATGAAAAAAGAAATGCAGCTGGAATTTGATGCAAACTCAGAAAATGAAGCATTGGCAAGAGTAGTCATAGCAGCCTTTATGACAAATTTAGACCCGACTTTAGATGAAATTCAAGATGTAAAAACAGCTGTCTCTGAGGCAGTTACCAATGCAATTATTCACGGATATCAGAAGAAAGACGGTAAGGTCTGTATGAAAGCAAGACTGGAAGATACCATGCTTAAAATAGACGTGATAGATAAAGGAGTAGGAATTGAAGATGTGCAACAGGCGATGCAGCCATTGTATACCTCAAAGCCGGAAGAAGAACGCTCTGGTATGGGATTTTCTTTTATGGAGGCCTTTATGGATGAACTAAGTGTGGAAAGCAAAGTTGGAGAGGGCACAACCGTACATATGGAAAAACAGTTAAAAAAGTCCGAAAACAGGTTAAGATAATGACCAATATAGTCGATAAAACAGATGATAAATCATCTACATGGAAGTAGCAAACCTTGCTTTTGTAGTTTGGGAAGAAAGGAAATGCGGTATGAATGGAATCGATTATGGTACATTATTTGGAAATTCATCTTTATTTGGACAGACTGATAAAGTCAATAACAATTCTTTGATGAAAGGAAAGCTCACAGGAGTTTCCAAAAAAAAGGAAGAAAAGGCTGATGCACAGGATAGTGTGGAAATCAGCGGAAAATCAAGAGAGATACCTGTGGTCGGATATCAAAAGCCCAAAATGAAGGTTACACAGAATAAGCAATCTCAGGAAGCAACCAATATTCAGGAGTCAGAATTAAGTGATGCAGCAAAGGAATTGTTGGCTGAACTTAGGGAAAAGTATACGAACATGGAATTCACAGTAACAAGCTGGAATTCTGATGAAGAAGAGGAATATTACGCAAGTAAATGTGAGAAGGATTTCAGCGTTTTGATTGACCCACAGCTTTTGGAGCAAATGGCAGCAGATGAGGATGTGAGAGTAAAATACGAGGAAGTATTGGACGGCGCATCTGGTAAAAGCGAGACTTTAAAGGAAGAACTTGGAGAGGATGCTGAAAAAATAGAAAGCTTTACCATTGCAATAGATGGAAATGGTAAGGTATCGTACATTGTACAGCTTGTTGAGGATTTTGCCAAAAAGAATAAGATAGACAAAAAGGAACAGCAGGAAGAAATCAAAGAGAAAAGAAAGATTAGGGCAGAGTCCATGGAAGAGCTTTTGGCTGCAATCAAGGAAAAATTGGAAAAGGAGTAAGGTAAGCATCGAAAACCGTTTGAAGTAGATTTTTCGATGAAGACATAAATGAATGCTGCATCGAGAATGGCTCGGGAGACCTATATCGATGCCTAAAAAATCCATTTTTAGAATCTTCGGCATCGGGATATAAATTTGTAATCCATATCGATGCCGATTTTTTCTATTTTTGGTCAAATTGGCATCGATAAGAAAGCAGAATTATAATCCCGATGCAAATCAAAAATTCTGTTAGAATAACAGCTTATCCAAATCTGACACTGCTGTCTTTTTATTCTCCGTATCAAAA
>CAMBAN010000082.1 GCA_945864145.1 uncultured Lachnospiraceae bacterium
ACGATGCTTGAATATGAGATAATCTGTCCTATCATTTCAGACAGTCTCTCTCCTGCCACATGTATGCGCGACATCTCCTCTGCATAATCCACTATATGCTCTGCATTTCCCTTGCTGGAGCTATCCAGAATTTTTGCAAGTGGCTCTCTTAGTTTCCCTGTGATATCATTCAGAAATTCTTCTTTGGATGCAAGTGCCCCCTCCAAATTCTTCTGACTCTTTACCATGAATGTGTAAAGTATAATAATCACAACAAATAATACGATTGAAAGCAATGCCGTGGCAATCAGCTGAATATATGAATGGCGATATAAATCCCAGTCACCTTCACTGACAATCAGATACCATCCATTTCCAGATTGAGTAGCAAACAAATTATCATATAGATAATCCGCCTTAATTCTGGCAGTTACCACCCCATCTGTAGTTTTTGAAAGTGACCATATACCAGCATAGTCTGGCAGAGCATTTATAAGCTTTTCCCCAATTAATGCTTCATTCGCACAACCTGCGATAATGCCTTCATCCGTTATAATTACGGCATTTCTGGATCCTGACTCATACATCTGGGTAATATGCCCCTGTATATTTTCCATAGTGTAATCAATACCCAGAACTGTTTCACCATCTCCCAGCATAACAGAGACAGTGTAACAGATGTTGCCTGTCATAGCGTCCTGATAAGGTGCTGTTACATATGTTTTTCCATTATTTTTGATAGCGCCTTTATACCAGACTCGATCTGTTGCCACAAACCCCTCAGGCACATCAAAATCAGGAATAATATCCCAGTCTTTTCCAGAAATAAAAACATTAAATACGCCATTATCATCATTTAATAATTCTGCTTTTTTAGTGTAAATAAAATTTCCTAATTGCTCCTTATTTCCAAGATATTCTCTTGATGCAATGGCAAGCTCCATAGTCAGATTCTCCGCATCATTTATGGTGCTTTCCAATTCCCCACTGATTGTTTCCAGCTGATAGATACCTGAATCCTTGGTCTGCTGCCTTGTATTTCGAAATACCATCACGATATCCATAATTGAAATGACTAGCAGAAGTGTGGCGACTATGATAATAACTCCTGAGTTTTTCCTGTTTCTTCTCGTCATCAGTCTTCCCCTTTTATTTCGCATATATAACGTACTAATGCATTAATTAACTAAAGTATACACTAATTATTTCCCACTGTATATGCTATTTTCACTGATTTCAAATCCCTTCTACTGACTTCCCAGTCTCATCATAAAATCGTCATACCCAAAATCCGTCAACTGTTCAAGTTTTCCTTCTACGGTTCTCCTCCAGATATTGGGAAGTGGCATTCCGTTAAAGGTATTATTTTTGCAAGTAGAGTAAATTGCCATATCTCCAAATAAGAGCCGGTAAAGATACATCCAATGTTTGTCTTACCATGAGTACGTGGACCAAGACTTGCAGGATCTGGCAAGAGTTCCTTTAAAAACTTGATAGGAACAATCTCTTTCCCTTCTTCACATATCACTTAACAAAGAATGTGCCTCGGCACATTCTCGCGGAGCGTTTTTATGTAATAGGGAACTTCCTATTACACAAAAAAAGCAAGCTGCATTACACAACTTGCTTTACAATTCTCATCTTAACAATATTGAAAAACACAGAAAATGACTCCTATAAAGTAAGGTCTCACTTTCTTCTCTTTCTATTCTAGATTCGACATCGGGTACTCAGAGTCTATGTAGCAATAATACTTTTGCCACTCTTTATTGACCATTTCACAAGTTTGCGTATGCTACGCATTTCGGTTATAAAGTAACCAACTTATAAAACTGAGCTTTTAACTCAATCAATAAGGCGAATAAATCGCCAATCGGCAGTGGACCCGGCTGTCCGTATGGCCTCGACTCCGTGAAGGAGTGGTCCGTAATAATCGCTTTCAAGACTTTAGGATATTTCGTACCCTACTCATATGTCTTAATTACATTTGGAATGTTACACAATACTTAATTATTTGTCAAGAAATATCTATATGTACTATGTGCGAAAAAGATATAATTAAGCTTGTGAACAACAATAAACTCCTATTCATTAAATAGGCTTCTCGCTGCCTCAATAGTAGCATCATATAGCTTCATAGCCTCGTGATGATGTTCCCTGATAAAGCGCTCACTCTCCTGATCCTCACCGGATTCTCTCAGGGTCTTCCCTGCTTCCTCCAATGCCTTAGCAGCTTTCGAAACCCTCTCTCCTCCTATGTTCAGCGAGGTGGATTTCAAACCATGGACGTACACCGTGTAATTATCCCAATCCTGCGCCTCAAAGGCCTCGGTAAGCTTGGATACACGTTCCTCATATCCTTCACAATACATGGTGAGCATCTCCCTATAAAACTCCATGCTGCCCATGCAATACTGTAACCCCAGTTCTTTATTGATACAGTTCTCTGAATCCTTAGTCCCCGTCTGCACCGGTTTCTCTTGTGCGCTTTCTCTTTGGGTAGTCAACGTAATCTTTTCCTGAGGAAGATACTTTAACAGCATTTTTTCAAGCGCTGCTCCATCAATGGGTTTCGATAAATAATCCGAAAATCCGGCCTCCAAATATTTCTCCTTCGCACCAACGATGGCATTTGCAGTCAAGGCAATGACCGGTACCAACTGCTCCTTTGCCGTTGTCTCCAGCATTTTAGAAAGAGTTTGAATTCCATCCATATCCGGCATCATGTGATCCAACAGGATTACATCAAAATACGTCTTCTTCATCAAATCCAGACATTCCATTCCACTCATACAGGTAGTAATCTGAATGTCCGTGCTCTTTAGAAGAGCCTTCACCACTTCCAGATTCATCTCATTGTCATCAACCACCAAAACTCTTGCCTCTGGTGCAACGAAGCTTTCCCGGTATCCATCCTGCTCTTTTGCAAGAGCTTCATATTTCTGCTCAAAATCCCCTATCGGGCTTTCATCCATAATCTCCTGAGGCAGATATACGGTAAATACCGATCCCTTTCCATATTCACTGGAAACCTCAATGTGGCCTCTCATTCTCTCCAACAGATTCCGTGTAATTGCAAGTCCCAGTCCGGTTCCTTCGATACTGCGGTTTTGTTCCAAATCCAATCGCTGAAAACCATCAAACAGATTATCCAAATCCTCCGGTTTGATGCCAATTCCACTGTCCTCCACCTGCATCATTAATGTAAAGTCATCATTCTCTTTTATTCCATTTACCAGGAGCTTAACATATCCCATCTTGGTGTATTTTATTGCATTATTCAGAATATTCACCAGAACCTGACGGTTTCGCACCTCGTCACCCTGAAGAGTCGACGGAAGATTGGAATCAATCTCTATCTCTAAATCAAGCTTCTTTTGTTTTGCCTTGATACTGGTCATATTTATCACATCATGGAAAAACGATGCCACATCATAAGGAGCCGGAATGATTTCCATTTTTCCCGCTTCGATTTTCGAGAAATCCAAAATATCATTAATCAAAGATAAAAGGGTTTTACTGGCACTATCAATATTGAGTGCATATCCCCTGATACTCTCATCCTTACTTTCCCTAAGTACCATCTCATTCATACCCATAATTGCATTAATCGGGGTACGAATCTCATGGGACATATTGGCAAGGAAATCACTCTTGGCATTATTTGCCTGCTCTGCGAGATTTTTTGCGGCACGAAGCTCGTCACTTTCTCTTACCTTCTCCTCTGCACTGAACAGATATACCATACCAACTGCAAACATCAGAATGAGCAATCCAAAAACCCATAGGATTAAAGCGGTGATGGTATTGACTCCCTCTGCTACTGCCGTACCCGGTACCGTGCCCGTCAGGAACAATCCCAGCTGTCCAACCTCGGACATAAACAGAAAATGACCACCTTCACTATCCTTATAATAAACCGCAGCTGCAGAATTCACATTCATTTTCTCGGACACTTCTGCGAGTGCCCCCTGAATCACTTCCTGTTCCAGAAACTCTGTGGTAGAAATCTGTTCATTTAAAAATGGAATGACGATATTTCCACTCTGGTCCACAACGATTACGTCTCCCTGTCCGTCGTAACAGGTAATACCAAACTTCTCAAGCAGAACACTCTCATCATACAGCTTATACAATACGTATTCTACATTCTCCTCGTCATACACAGGAGTGGTAAAAAGAATTCCTTTTCCCTCTTTATAGCACACTGCAGAATTACCACGAAATGCCTTCTGGATTCCTGGAAAATCTGTGTAATTCAAAGTTTTTCCCAGGAGAGACGACCCATCCAGTCGCAAAAGCCCCATGGATACCGTGTCATCATTTCCCGCACTGATTTCCAAAAAAGAATCTATCTCATTCAGATTTGATTTCACACTTCCTGCAATGCTCTCCAGATTCTGTATTTCCAATTCGAATTGTTCTTCAGAAAGACTTCCCAGTGTTCTTGCCTGCTCCGCAACCTGAATCTCTGTATATGTCTGCAACAGGCTTCTTAATCTAAGACTCATCAGCACTCCAACGCCTACCATAATCAAGGTAGCGATGAGAAGCACGATGATAATTCTTCTCTTTCCTTTTTTCCAACTAATCTTCATAGAACTCTACGCCCTCTACATACCAATCAAACTCTTCCAACAGCCCTTCGTCACGGATTGCCTGATTCTCCTTACAACGAAGATTTCCCTGGTTATCGTAGATGATTCCCGAAAATACATCCTGCCCTTTTAAGATTTCATCCGTGGCTTTTTGTACCTCTTCCTTAATCTCCTGAGTGACCTCTTTTGAGAAATCCGCAAGCTTTACCGCATTTTCATCCATTCCTACCCAGTAAACCTTATTCTGTTCGGAATTGCCTCTCAGATACTGTCTGATAATCGCCTCGTAGGTTAGCTTCCAGTCACACACAACCGCTGTTAGGTGTTTATCCGATCCATTTTCCATCTTTTGGTGGTAGCCTATGGAATACACACCCAATTGGTCAGCTTCCTCCGCCACATAGGTCTGATTCTGGTGATAGGTTATGACATCTGCCCCTACCTGATTCACAAGATTGTCTGTCAGCTCTCTTTCTTTTACCTCATCATCCCATGCATCACTCCAAGCAACTGTAACCACCGCATCCGGATTGACCCTTTTTACCCCCAGGGTAAAGGCGTTAATTCCTCGATTTACCTCGATGGCCGGCATCGCTGCCACATACCCAATCTCATTGGTCTTTGTCTTCATCCCTGCCACAATACCGGCAGCATATCTTGCCTGGTACATTCTGGAAAAATACGAGGTGATATTGTCCCCATGATATTCAAAGGAATTAATGTAGAAGGATATGTCCGGATATTGCTCAAAAATGTCCTTTATTTCCTCCGAGTATCCATAGCTGGAAAGAATAATCATCTTGCAGCCCCGGTTGATAAGTTCCTCCACTGCCGGAGCACATTGTCCCTGAAATTCCTTCACATTCTCCTTTACCAAAAGTTCCACATCAAGGGTTTTACAGGCCTCTGACACACCCTTATAATGCATACCATTCCATCCCTCTTCATTGACACTTCCTGTCATAACAAAGCCAATTTTCTCTTTTGGGGAAACGGTTTTTCCTGCAAAAAGTATTACCGATATCATAATGACAATCAATGCAACCAGCAGTACTAATAATGCCATTCTTTTCTGTTTACTGATTTTCATCGATTACTACCCCCTCCACATACCAGAAGAAATCATTTAACATATTTTCATCTGTCATGCTCTGTCCTTCTTTCACTCTTACAACACCCTGATTATCTATAATAGGACCATAAAACACATCAAAGGTTCCACTCATCAGGCGAAGTCTTTCTTCCTCTACTTTTTTCTCAATTCCCGGCTTCACATTATCCGTCAATGGAGCCAGGTCGACAATACCGGTTTCTACACCTTCCCAGTAGTGAATCCCCTGGAACTTTCCCTGAAGGCATTCCAGGATTCTTGGTTCATAAAACTTTTCCCAATTCCAGACCGGCGCCGTCAAAAAAGTATCCGGATATCTTTCCGAATTATCGATATTATAGCCAATGGTCCAGATATTGTTTTGATCCGCTATTTCAAGAGGTGCCATGGCATCGTTATGCATAGCAATCACATCGATATTGTGGCGCTGAATCAATTCCTCCGTTGCTGCGGCATTCTCTTCCTCTCCGGTCCAGGATTCACTCCACCTGACATAAACCTTTGCATCAGGATTCACAAGATGTACCCCCAGCGTAAAGGCATTGATTCCTCGATTCACCTCTGCAATCGGAAATGCCGCCACATAGCCAATTTCATTACTCTCTGTCTGCATCCCCGCAACAATTCCACTCAAATAACGCATCTGGTAGATTCGACCAAAATAGGTAGACAAATTCGTACTTTCTTCCACTCCGGTGGCATGAAAGAAATAAATCTCAGGATGTTCTTTGGCACATTCTAATTCCCATTCCCCATGCCCAAAGGAATTACAGACAATAATCTTGCAGCCGGAGTCAATCAGTTCCTCAATGGTCTCTTTGCAGCTATCATCCTCGGAAACATTTTCCTTGTAAATCACATCCAGATTCAGCTCCCGTGCACTGTTTTGCATCCCCTTGTAATGGGACTCTCCCCAGCTATGATCATCCACCTTGCCGTTTAATATAAAACCAACCTTTGTTTTCGTTTTCGTAACATCGGTTTCCTGGTTCTTTATACGAATGAAAAGAATTCCTGCAACGATGACACATACAAAAACAAGAATAGTCCCCATTATTTTTTTCATAAGACATTCTCCACTCGCTCAAGGAAATCCTGAGGCATATATGGTTTTTTAATGTATCCGTCTGCCCCAAGTCTTCCAGCCGCATTCACCGTATCCTCAGTTGCGTCTGCAGTTAAAAACATCACGGGAATAGAATCGTATTCCTTGTGTTGTCTGATTTTCTCCAAGGTGGCAATTCCGTTCATCCCCGGCATCTCCACATCCAGCAGGATTAAATCTACCCGTTCTCTTTCCAACACCTCCATGCATTCCTCCCCGGACATGGCAGTTATCACAGGATAACTCTTCTGGCCCAGAATAAAGCATGCCATCTTCAAATTCATTGCATCATCGTCCACTACCAAAATTTTCTTCATAATGTTCTCCTTACTCTGTCTGTACAGATTCTATCACTTTTCTAATTCCATCCATCAGTTCCTGGTATTCCGCCATTGTCTCTTCGTGATGTGCTCTAATAAAATCGATATTTCCAGCTTTTGCTTCAAGTTCCAATGCTTTTGCCTTTTCTGACACTGATACTGCTCCTATCGTTAACGAAGTACTCTTTAAAGCATGCACAAGCGTTGCATAATTCTCCCAATCTTCCTTCTGGAAAAACTGTTCTAGCCCGGACAACTTATCTGATTTTAAGTACTCCTGCAACATCTCTATATAGAATTCTTCATCATTCATGCAATATGAAAGCCCAGTCTCAGTATCCAAACCTTCCAACTGTTCAAGTTTTCTCAGTGGTTCTTGTTGCTCTTGACTTTCTTGTTGTCCCTGTTGTTCCTGTTTTTCTTGCTGTTCCGGTCTTTCTTGCTGTTCCGGTCTTTCTTGCTGTTCCGGTCTTTCTTGCTGTTCCGGTTTTTCTAACTGTTCTTTCTCTGTCTTGTCTGATTCCCCGTCCTTCTTTTCATTTTTCATGTCCCCAACAAGTTCTTTGGGCAGGTATTTTAAGATCATCTCCAATAATGAGGTTTCCTGGATAGGCTTTGTAAGATAGTCTGTGAAGCCAATATTCAAATATTCTTCCTTTGCTCCTACAATAGCATTTGCAGTCAACATAATTACCGGAGTATTCATATTCGGATTTTCGGTAAGCTCGTGCATTTTTTTCAAAGTTTCAATACCATCCATTTCCGGCATCATATGATCAAGGAAAATAATATGATATGGATTATTTTTTATCAATTCCAGACAATCCTTACCACTTAGTGCAGTATCAATTTGTATTGATGTTTGCTTCAACAGTCCCTCTACCACACTAATATTCATTTGCACGTCATCCACAACCAAAATTCTGGCTTCTGGTGCACAGAAAGAAAGCTCTGTTTCTTCCCCCTGATTCAGATACTGGTGATATCGTTTACCAAAATCCCCCATCGGTTTCGCATCAACTACTTTTTGTGGTATTTTTGCAGTAAAACAAGAACCTTTTCCGTAGGTACTTTCTACCGTAACCTCACCATTCATCAAATCCACCAGATTTTTTGTAAGGTTCAGTCCTAACCCTGTACCTTCAATGTTGCGGTTGCGCTTCTCTTCTATTCTGGTAAAAGACTCAAATAGCTTCGCTATATCCTCTTTCTTAATTCCGATTCCTGTATCAAGAACAGAAATCACTAGCCAGATTTCTTCCTGTGATTTTTCTTCGAAGTCCAAGCGGAAAGTAATCGTTCCCTCCTTGGTATATTTCACAGCATTTGATAAGAAATTGTTGATAATCTGTCTAATGCGTACCTCATCTCCGTATAACCATGAAGGTAATTTCTCATTTATTTCTATTACCAAATCAACTGGTTTTTCCTCCAATTTCACCTTTGCGAGATTGTAACAGTCATTCAGAATAGAAAACAACTGATACTTTATAGGAAGGATTTCCAGTTTTCCAGACTCAATCTTAGATATATCTAAAATATCATTGATGATAGAAAGTAATGATTGTCCTGCACTCTGAATATTTTTGGCATATTCCTTCAAAGACTCATCCTTGCACTCCTTTAGCAGAATGCTATCCATTCCTAATATACCATTGATTGGTGTTCGAATTTCATGGGACATATTCGCAAGGAACTGACTCTTCGCTTCATTTGCCTGGACCAACTCCTGAAGCATATTTTTCTCCTTAGTAAGATCATACACAAAGCAAACAATGCAATATGGTTCCTTATATACATCTTTTGCAACAGAAAAATTCAAAGAACAACTGACATTCCCATGCCTTGAAACAAGCTCCGTTACTCCTTTATTATCCTTCAAAACTGTAGCAATCAGTTTATCGACTTCTTCCTTCTCTCCTTGAAACAGCTGAGAGAGCTGCTGATTTTTAAGCTTTTCAATTCCCAAAAGCTGCTGTCCATACTGATTTGCCAAAATCAAATGAAAGAACTCATCAAAAATCAAAATAGCAGTATTTGCAGATTCGAAAATATACTGACTCAGGTTACTTACTGTGATGCTAAACGCATTAAACTTTGTCGCCCAGAACCAGGTAATCATATAGGTCAAAAACATTCCATATGCTGAGCTTGGAAAAGATGGTTTTCCCAGCAACGGCAAAATAGTGTCAGGAATAATTGAAATCAAAATTGCCATATTAGAAAGAAATGCTACCCAGACATAGGATGCCTCTCGTTTGCTTTTTTTCTTACGAACCCAAATCACAGCCATGCCAAGCATTGTTATTGTGACGAACATTAAGAAAAAGCTATGTACACGTCTGCCAAAACTATTGATTGCATAATAACACATTCTGCCATTTATTCGCTCAAATACGTGATAATCCGGAATAAAATAGAATAAATCTATTGCTGCAAATAATCCAAAGATTACTGCATATGTGTGATACAGCCACTTAGGAAGTCGAATCATATAGGCAATCATAAGTGCCTCTGTCATCATAAATCCCACAACACCTGTCACACCAATGGCACGGAACACTTCTGCCTGTTGTGCATTTTCCATAAATCCCATAATACCGTAGCCACCGCTCCATAAGGCCCCGAAAAATCCCATAACCAACATATAGGCACGTAAACTCCCGGCATTCTTTTCCCTCAGATAATAACTAATTCCACAGATTGCCATAATGGTACTAAACACTACAGCCAGACAATTAACAAAAATTCCCATAACAGATCCTCTATTTTCGACAAAATAAATATACTTGTATGTATTATAGCATTATAGTGCCGAAGTAGAAAAGGAGAAATTACTTCATTTAATTAATACTTCCCACAAATAAATTCAAAGTAGAGCTATTTTATAAAGCAAATGCCGAAAACCCGTATAAAGATACAGGCTTTCGGCACTCCTTGGTTCTTTGTGCTAATTATAGCCATTTCCTTTTCGATTCTACCAGGTACGTCCTGACATCATTCTGAACTGTGCAACTGTTGGTGTGTGCGAGTTAAGACCTCCATCACAGGTAAGCACCTGTCCATTCATATAGTCTGACTCATCACTGGCAAGGTAAACACATAAATGTCCAATATCCTCCGGATTTCCATAGCGCTTACCAAGAATATTAGAATGGAAAATCTCCTTAAGTGCGTCTGGAATTCTCTTCTCATTCTGTGGTGTCACAATAAGACCTGGACGAACGCAATTGCAACGGACTCCGCTTGGTCCATACATGCATGCAACATATTCTGTAAGCTTGTCAACACCAGACTTTGCGCAAGCATAGGCTATCGTTCCAAGATCTCCTCCCGCACTTGCCATGGAACCGATATTGATAATACTTCCACCCTTTTCATTCCTAAGAAGGAATGGCAATACTTCCTTTATCATGTTAAAGGTTCCACCTAAGTCTGTAGCAACTACCGCATTGAATTCCTCAAGGGATATCTCATCTACACGTCCATCCTTCATTCCCATTCCTGCAGCGTTATTGATCAACACATCAATACGTCCATATTTCTCTGCCACATCCGTAATAAGAGCATGCATTGACTCTTTATCAGTCAAATCAAATGCGTGGAACCATGCGTTTCCGCCTTCTGCTACGATCTCGTCCACGACCTTCTGTCCCCTCTCCACATTACGTCCGGTAACGACGACCTGAGCCGCCTCCTTTGCACAAAGTTTTGCAATGCCAATACCAATTCCACTTGTTGATCCAGTTACGATTACAACTTTGTCTTTTAATCGATCCATAATTATACCTCCCAATAATATATGTTAAACGATATATATTGATAATATACTAAAAATGCATTTTTTTCAAGCTGACCTTGTGTAAATTGCACAGTCAATACCTTTTATAACTTTGCAATACTTTTTCAATCTTCTTATTTTGCTTGGCAACATTTACTCTAATAATGTTTTAAATCAGGAATAATATAAAAATGACAGGCAATCATAAAAAGAGTCCCAGAACATACTGTCCTGGGACTCTTTCATCTGTTTATATTTTAGGAATTACTTCTTCTTTTTCTTGATTTTGTTAAGTTTTGCATTGAGGTCAAGGAGTTGCTCTTTGGTAATGTCCATATTCATCATACCACTTGCCATATTGATAGCACGCAAAAGTGTAAAGCCGTTCATCATCTGCATCATGTTATCGTTCAGTTCAAAACCTGCAGCCTCAGTTTTACCACTCTTGCCATTCTTCATAGACTTCATCATATTGCCTATAACACCCATCATCAAGAGCTTACCCCTGGTGGTAGCCATAATGTCTCCGATGGTATCGTTGATAGACAGATAACCATCAATCTCTGTAATGTCAAACCAGTTAAGGATTGCTCCTACCTCTTTCAAAAGATAGTCCTGGTTAGGCTCATCCACCTTCTTGATAGTGCTCTCATCTCTGCAATCCCCTGCCACAGCAACCAAGGTTGATTCTCCGGCATTTGGAACCTCAAAGTAGAAGAAATGCTCCGGAGATTCCTGTACTCCAAGGCTCTCCCCATTGACAAAGAGTTCAACTGATGGCTGGTTAGAATATACAGTAACCTTAGTAACTTCCTCCACTCTGTCTACATAGCGCTTGCCACAAATGTGAACAAACGGATCATCAGAAAGCCATGCCTTGTATGCATAGAAGGAATCCTTCTTGTACTTGCGGTCAAAGGTAACAAGTCCCTTATGGTTCTGTCCATTCTCACCACCCTCAGCTCTGGCATCTGCACCAAAGTCAAACATATTCCATACGTGAGTTGCCCACAGATAATCTCTGGTAAATAACTGCTTAATTAACTCTTCATGGTAGTATGCCTGATATTCCTCTGTGTAGTCCCCCTGCTTTGGATTAGATGTATGCCAGTTCAATGCCTCACAACCATACTCTGACATACCAACAGGAAGATTCGGATATTTCTTGTGAAAGCCATCCAACCAAGGACCGTTCATAGAAGTATCTCCACCATACCATCCAAAGTAGTGATTCCATGAAACAGTATCCGGAATCTGAATGTATGGATCATCCTGGCTACACATAGACACGATTGCCATAGTAGTCAGTCTAGTCTTATCCATCTTGTGACACAAATCATTCAAATCATTGTGATTCTTCAA
>CAMBAN010000083.1 GCA_945864145.1 uncultured Lachnospiraceae bacterium
GTAAAAAACAAAAAATTAGTCAAAGTGAAATTGACGGAGTACAATATCGTCGAGCTAAATTATGGCAGATCATTTTGATAGCTTTTAATGCATTAGTCGGAATGTCTGTTTATTCCTTGATTGGAATGGCAAGCTACAGTGCAAGTATTGGATATGGAATTTCAACTGCATTAGTCGGAATAATTTTAACATGTACTCGTGTTTTAGATGGCTTAACGGATCCAATCCTTGCTTTCGTTTATGACAAAGTGGATACCAAATTTGGAAGACTTCGAGTTTTATTGATTGGTGGATTTGTTGTTGAAGCACTTGCATTACTTGCAATGTTTGATTTTTGCTCTTCAAAGGGATTTGGAATAATTGTATTTACTTTGCTTTATGTGCTGTACATTATTGGATATACCATTACAAACATGACTGCACAGACTTTCCCGGCAATTATGTCAAATGATCCAAAGCAACGTCCAACTATCGGTGTATGGCAGACAGCATTAAACTATATGGTTCCGATGGTACTAAGCATTGTGCTTAATATGGTATTACTTCCAAAGTTTGGAGGCACTTATAATCAGGATTTTCTTTCAGCAGCTGTAAAATTAGTGGTCGCAATCGCTGCAGTGGGTATTGCACTTGTTTGTATTGGCATCTCTGAATACGATAAACCTGAGTATTATCATGGAATTAAGAAAGAGGAACCATTGAAGCTCAGGGATATGGTGGCGGTTTTAAAAGGAAACAAACCACTTCAGGCATATATAGCAGCGGCTGCATCAGATAAACTGGCACAGCAAACAGCAGCACAGGCAGTGATTACAACTATGCTGTATGGAATTATCATTGGTGATATGGGTATTGCAACTATGCTATCTGTTGTTAGTATGCTCCCATCCATTATCTTTGCAATTTTTGGTGCAAAATATGCAGGAAAGCATGGTAGTAAAAATGCCATTGTTACATGGACAAAGATATGTATGGTAATCGCAGTGATTATGGTTGTCTTCTTTGTTGTGATCGATCCAGGTACGATTGCAAGCTTTGGGCCTACTATGATTATCTATGTTGTACTGACATTGGTATTAAATGGAGCAAAGATGTGTGTTACTACAGCAGATAATTCTTTTATGGCGGATATCATTGACTATGAATTGGATCGTAGTGGAAGATACGTTCCAGCAGTTGTAACAGGTACTTACAGCTTTATTGATAAGATAATTTCTTCGATTTCAGCATTAATCGCAACAGGAGCGGTTGCATTGATTGGTTATACCAGTACAATGCCACAGCCAGGAGAAGTATTAACAACTCCAATTTTTGTTACAACGATTGCTGTTTACTTTGGACTACCACTATTTGGATGGATAGTAACTTTAATTGCAATGAAAGGTTGTAAGCTTGATAAGGCTGAGATGGTAGAGGTTCAGAAGAGGATTGCAGCTAAGAAGGAAGATATCAAAAAGAATGTATAAGAAAAGAATATAGGAGTATGTAGCTTATTATGAGAAAAGAAGTTTTATTTCATGAAGACTACACATTTATGAAGGAAGGAGTTGCCCAAAAGGTGACTCTTCCTCATACATGGAATGCGGTAGATGGACAGAGTGCTTCCGATTATTATCGTGGTAATTGCACTTATATAAAGAAATTTGTAAAACCGGAATTGAGCAAAGACGAGGAATTATATCTTGAGATCAATGGAGCGAATTCCTCATCAAAGGTAATCTTAAATGGAAAAGAGTTAGCTTGCCATGATGGCGGTTACTCTACTTATCGTGTGAAATTGACAGAGGATTTACTGGATGAAAATGAACTTCAGATAGAGGTAGATAATTCTGCTAATGATCATGTATATCCACAAAAAGCTGATTTTACTTTTTATGGTGGGTTATACAGAGATGTGAAGCTAATCATCGTACCAAAAACACATTTCGATCTGGAATATTTTGGCGGAAAAGGTCTCTATGTTACGCCGGAAGTGTTTGATGATCAGGCTATCGTAAAATTGGATGCCTATATCAGAGGCGATGCGGACAAAGTGATGGTTTCCATTGATGGAGTTGGCGAAGTGAAGCTAGAAGTTCCACAGCAGCATGAGCAAACACTATATGAAGAAGAGGCAATGAAAAATGTCACACATTTTTCAGGATCATTAACAATTGAGAAGCCACATCTTTGGGATGGATTAAAAGATCCCTATCTTTATGTTGCTACAGCAAAAATTTATGCACAGGGAGAAGTGATAGATGAAGTAACAAGTAAGTTTGGATGTCGAACCTATCGTTTTGATCCAAAGGAAGGATTCTTCTTAAATGGAAGAAGCTATCCGCTACGTGGTGTATCAAGACATCAGGATCGACTTGGAGTAGGAAATGCGCTTACAAAGGAAATGCATGAGGAAGATATGGAATTAATTCTTTCTGTTGGAGCAAATTCTATCAGACTTGCACATTATCAGCATGACCAGTATTTCTATGATCTGTGTGATGAAAAAGGAATCGTAGCCTGGGCAGAAATCCCATATATTACAGTTCATATGGATGGCGGAAGAGAAAATACTATTTCCCAGATGAAGGAGCTTATCTTACAAAACTATAATCATGCTTCCATTATCTGTTGGGCAATTTCTAATGAGATTACACTTCAGGGTATTACAGAGGATTTGATGGAGAATCATAGAATCTTAAATGATATGATTCACACAATGGACAAGAAAAGAGTTTCAGCAATGGCAAACTTGTTCTTATTAGAGACAGATAGCCCATTAGTCGAATTGCCAGATATTCGCGGATATAATCTGTATTATGGCTGGTATGTAGGCGATATGGAGGATAATGATACTTTTTTTGATCAGTTCCATAAGGAGCATCCAAATACTGTTATTGGATTAACTGAGTACGGAGCAGATTCTGTGATATCTTTACAGTCTCCAAAGCCTGAAAAAGGAGACTATACAGAAAGCTACATGGCAGTTTATCATGAACATATGCTTCAAATGATTTCCGAACGACCGTATCTTTGGGGTACCTATGTATGGAACATGTTTGAATTTGCAGCAGCAGGACGAGATGAGGCAGGAGATCCGGGAAAGAATCACAAGGGCTTGATTACCTTTGACCGTAAACAAAAAAAGGATGCTTACTATATATATAAAGCATGGTGGAGCGATGAACCATTTGTTCATCTTTGTGGAAGCAGATATGTAGATCGCCTTGAACCAGTGACTGAGGTAAAGGTTTACTCAAACCAGAAAAAGATTGCATTATATGTGGATGGAGCTCTTTTTGGTGAAGAACAGGGAGAACACATTTTTAAATTCCAGGTACCAATTAGTGGAGAACATCAAATAAAAGCAGTATGTGTAGAGAATGAAAAACTTGTAGATGAGATGACAATCCGTAAGGTTGATACCCCAAATCCATCTTATTTTATGGATGCTACCAAGGTGCGTAACTGGTTTGATGAACCAAAAGAGGATGAGGTGGATGATCAATTCCTTTCTCTTAATTCTACTATGGCAGAAATACAGGCAGTTCCTGAAGGAGCAGCACTTTTAGATCAGATGATGAAACAGATGCAAAATAACGCTGCAGGTGGAATGGGAAAAGATGTGGAGGTACCACCATCTATGATGGCAATGATCGCAAGACAACCACTGAAAAAGCTGTTAGCGCAAGGCGGGATGGAAGTTGATGGTGAGCAAGCAAAAATACTTGCGGCTGCACTTGCAAGAATTCCCAAGAAGAAATAGAACATAAGTTAAGCAGACATCCCACATAAATCATATGTGGGTGGTTTGCTATAGAAAGGATGAAAAATATGAGCAGATTTCCGGAAGGATTTATGGTAGGAGCTGCAACAGCAGCACATCAGGTAGAAGGAAACAACATTCATAGTGACTATTGGGCTATGGAGCATATGAAGCATACCAGCTTCAATGAGCCATCTTTGAATGCTGTAGATCATTACAATCGATACGAGGAAGATATTAAGCTTATGGCAGAGGCAGGACTGAATACTTACCGTTTTTCGATTGAATGGGCTAGAATCGAGCCAGAAGAGGGAAAATATGATGCATCTGAAATAGAGCATTACAGAAAGGTTTTAGCTTGCTGTAGAGAAAATGGTATTGAACCAGTGATTACCATGATGCATTTTACTTCTCCGGTTTGGGTGATCAAAAATGGTGGATGGGAAAGTGAAGCTACAGTAGATGCTTTTGCACGTTATTGCAAGTATGTTGTTAGTGAACTTGGTGCTCTGATGAAATATGTTGTTACCATCAATGAAGCCAACATGGGATTACAGGTGGCTGCTATTGCAGAACGATATAAGAGACAAATGATGGCAAAAATGAGCCAGATGCAACAAAATCAGAGTAGCAATATGGAAGGAACTGCTCAGGTTGGAATGAACTTTAATGCCATGATGGAAAATATGTCCATGCAAGCGATAGAAAATGAGGAAGTATTTCAAACCAAGAGTCCACAGAATTTTGTAAGTTCCAGAACTCCAGAGGGCGATATCCTGGTAATGAAAGCTCATCAGGCGGCAAGAGATGCTATGAAGGAAGTTTGTCCACATCTGTTAATAGGATTGTCCTTATCTCTACATGATATTCAACCTGTGAACGGTGGTGAGGCTGTTGCCAAAAAAGAGTGGGAGGAAGAGTTTACCCATTATTTACCTTACATTATGGCGGATGATTTCTTCGGCCTTCAAAACTATACAAGAAGTTTGATTGGACCGGACGGTATCTGTCCTGTTCCAGAGGGAGCTGAGACAACACAAATGGATTATGAGTTTTATCCACAAGCTTTAGAGCATGTTATCCGCAAAGCACATAAAGAATTTGAAAATGCGGGCAAAAAAATGCCAATTATGATTTCAGAAAATGGTATTGCGACAGATGATGATACCAGAAGAATTGCGTTCATCGAAGAAGCTACAAAGGGAGTAGCAGCCTGTATCGCAGATGGCATTCCGGTAATTGGTTATTGCCATTGGTCATTGATGGACAATTTTGAGTGGCAAAAAGGCTTCTCCATGAGATTTGGTTTGATTTCAGTCGATAGAACAACAATGAAACGTAATCCAAAAAAAAGTCTGGCTTATTTAGGGCATTTATAAAACGATATGATGTGGAGGGAAAAATGAAATACTATTGCAATCCGATAAATATCAATTATCGCTATCAGTTTAATGCGGATCAGAGAAAAAATAAAATTTCCATTTGTCGAGAGGCAGCTGATCCTTCTATGATTTCATTTAAAGGGAAATATTTCATTTTTGCATCAATGACCCTTGGAGTATGGGTATCTGATGATCTGGTTCATTGGGAAAATCATAAGTTATCATCAGAGCTTCCTCTTTATGATTATGCACCTGATGTACGGGTAATGGGAGAATACGTATATTTTTGTGCTTCAAGGCGTGGTGAAAATTGTGACCGCTATCGCACAAAGGATATCATAAATGGACCTTATGAGAAAATCGAGGGAACTTTTGATTATTGGGATCCTAATCTGTTTGTGGATGATGATGGTCGTGTTTACTTTTATTGGGGATGTTCAAATGAAACACCCATTTGGGGTGTGGAGCTAAATCCGGAAACAATGGAGCCAATGGGGGAGAAGAGAGAACTCATTAGTGGAAATCCAAAGAAATATGGATATGAGCGTGTCGGCGAAGATAACTCTAGGTTACCAAAATCAGAGGCAGAAATTGAAGCCGCTTTCCAGCACTTTGTAAAGGCACAGGGAACTCCTATTGAACAGATTCCACCTCAGTATGTACCACTGATTAAAGGAATGTTTACAGACAAGCCGTATATTGAAGGTGCTTGGATGGATAAGCGTCAGGGAAAATATTATCTTCAATATGCGTTTGCCGGAACGCAATACAATACCTACGGAGACGGAGTTTATGTGTCAGATTCTCCTCTGGGACCATTTGTATTAGCAGAAAACAATCCGTATTCCTACCATCCGGGAGGGTTTATGCCTGGTGCAGGACATGGTTCTACCATGGAAGATTTGTTTGGAAATATTTGGCATACTGCAACCATGCGAATCAGTGTGAATCATGATTTTGAGAGACGAGTAGGCATCTGGAAAGCAGCCTATGATGAAGATGGAGAGCTTTGCTGTAATCAAAGATATGGAGATTGGCCAATAGCAGTAGGTGACGGAAAAGACGATGATATCTGGGCGAATCCGGAATGGATGCTTCTTTCTTATGGAAAAAGAGTAAGTGCATCTTCTTATGTAGAAGGAAAAGAACCAAATCTTGTTTGCAACGAAAACGTTCAGAACTGGTGGCAGGCTAAAACCAATCATACTGACGAATGGCTGTTAATGGACCTTGGAAAAGAAGTGGATGTACGAGGCATTCAGGTTAATTTTGCAGATGATGAAATTATGATTCCGGTTCCGGGAGAAATACGTGGAACTACACAAGCCAGATACATTGAAGAAGCAGAGCTTAAGACACAGTATCTTTTAGAAGGCTCTTTAGATGGAGAAGAATTCTTTGTATTAGAGGATAAGAGAGAGAGCAGTTCAGATTTGAGTCATGATTTCTTAGTATGGGAGAAAGGGGTAAAAACTCGTTTTGTTAAAATATCTCATATGAAGGTTCCATATGACCAAAATCCGTGTATCAGTGGATTGCGTGTATTTGGCAAATGTGGAGGAGAACTTCCACAACAGGCAAACTACACTATCGAAAGAATTTCCGCAATCGATATGAACGTACAGATTCTAAATCCGGAGATTTCCTCTACTGCAGAACCTGTAGGATATAATATTTTATGGGGACAGGATAAAGACAAGCTCTATCACAGTTATTTGACATATGAGCCGGTGAAACGCATCGGAGCATTGGTGGAAGGAAAATCATATTTTGTTCGTGTGGATACTTTTAATCAATGTGGAATCACAGAGGGAAAAGTACAGTTTGTAGAATAGAAAAGGAGTAAAAAATGGTAATCAAAGCGGTACAGCAGATTATGCTTGGGACAGTAACAGGAACAGAGGAAAAAGCATGTGAAACCTTAAAGCTTGTAAAGGCGGCTGGTTATGATGGAATTGAATTAAACAGCTTTATGGTAAATCCAACTCCATTTTTAGTACGTATGTTAACCAAAGCAGCAGGAATGCCAACGGGAAAAGGTGGTAATCTGGATTGGGTTCGTCTTACGAAGGAAGCGGATCTTAAGGTTGTGAGCCTTCATAAGGATCTGGGCGGTATTCAAAATGACGTAAATGCTGCTGTGCAGGAAGCTAGAAAATTTGACACGCATAATATAGTTATTACCGGCATGTATCGCTTTGATTATCGTGATAAATCGAAGGTAGCAAAACTTTGTAATCAGTTAAATGAATCTGGTAGACAGTTGAAAGAGGAAGGGATTCATCTTCTTTACCACAATCATAACTATGAATTTCAAAAGGTAGATGAAAAGCAGACTGCTTATGATTACATCATCGGAAACACAGATTCTGATTATGTGTCTTTTGAATTGGATTCTTACTGGCCTACAGAAGCAGGCGTATGCGCGTTGGAGCTTATGAAGAAGCTTGGAGATCGTATGAAACTTTATCATATCAATGACAGAGGAACAAAATTGCAAAAGCCAATGATGACACCAATATTAAAATCAGACAGCTGTGAATTGGGCTTGGGAAATATGAATCTGGAGGCTTTGTGTGAACAGGCGCTATCGGTGAATGTAGAAGCGATTGTTTTAGAGAGCCACAAGAATTGGATAGATAATTCTCCAGTAAAGTCTTTACAGGTGTCAGCGGAGTTTTTGAAAAAACATGTGAAATAGAATCCTTTAGTAATGTGAAAATAATGGGAAAGGAAGTAGAGATATGCGTGCAATCAATTTGAAAACGGAGCGCATGAAAAATCCTTTAGGAATAGATATACGTGAACCATACCTTTCTTGGAATTGTCTGGATGGAATAAAGCAAAGTGCATATGAAATTCAGGTTTTTGAAACTGGAAATGAAGTTTGGAACAGTGGAAAAGTTACATCAGATGAGATGAATATTATATATAAAAATGGCGTTAAAAGCCGCCGGAGATATACTTGGAGAATTCGACTTTGGGATGAAAATGATCAGGTCGGAGATTGGAGTAAAGAATCCTTTTTTGAAACCGGAATCTTAGATAAGAAAGAATGGAAGGCAAAATGGATTAATCCAGAGCTGATTTGTGACCCGGAAGTACATAAACCGGCTAGTTATCTTCGTACAACTTTTGTTTTAAATTCTTCGACATTGGAAAATGTAAAGTCTCATAATACCGGAAGACTGTATATCACTGCCCATGGCTTATATGAAGCATGGATAAATGGAAAAAGGGTAGGGGATTTTGTCCTTGCTCCGGGAAGTTATAATTATGATAAGAGACTTGGCTATCAGACCTATGATGTAACAGAACTTCTGTGTGAGGGTGGGAATCAGGTTCAGGTTATTTTAGGTGATGGCTGGTATCGAAGTGTATCTGGTGTGGATGGAGATAGAAATTTGTACGGAACAGATATTGCATTACTTTTCCAGTTAGAAGTAGATGGAGAGGTTGTTTGTATCTCTGATGAAAAATGGGAAGCATCACAGAATGGACCAATTAGAGAAAATGACATGCAACAGGGCGAAGTAGTGGATGCAGGACTTTTTGAAATCAAAGAGTATCATGAAGTGAAGGTAGAAGAGTATTCTTTGGATACTTTGATGTGCTCAAATTGTGTGCCTATTCATGAGATGGAACGACTGGAAGGAAAGATGATGGTTACACCAAACGGTGAGACAGTCATCGATTTTGGTCAGAATCTTGCAGGCTATGTTGAATTTACTGTAGAGGCAAAAGGTGGAGAGACCATTGTTCTTACCCATGGTGAAACTTTAGATGAGAATGGTAATTTTACGCAGGAGAACTTTCAGGATAGAAAGCGTCACAAGGAAGGTGGAACTAACCAGAGAGTAACCTATACCTGTGCTGAAGGAGTGAACCATTACAAAACTAAGTTTTCCATTTGGGGATTTCGTTATGCGAAGGTGGAGACTACCATTGATTTGAGTAAAGCTTCTTTCACTGCCATTGCGGTTTATTCCAAAATGGAGCAGCTGACAGCGTTTTCATGTGGTAATGAGTTGGTTAATAAGTTAGTTCAAAACAGCATTTGGAGTCAAAAATCCAATTTCTGTGATGTGCCAACGGACTGTCCGACCAGAGAACGTGCAGCCTGGACTGGTGATATGGGTGTTTTTGCACATACAGGAATCTATTTGATGGATGCTTATACGGTTATACAAAAATGGTTGGGAGAGTGTAGAATTGCTCAGTATGAAGATGGAAAGATAGCAAATATCGCTCCAAGAAATAATCAACCAGGCTTTTTCTCAGGATTATTAGCAGGTTCTGTAGGTTGGGGAGATGCAAGCATTATTGTTCCATATACCTTGTATCAGAGAAATGGAGATATCCGGATTTTAGAGGAAAATTATGAGATGATGAAGGGATGGTATCATTTCCTAGAGGAGAGAGCAAAGAAATTACCTGTAAATCCAATTAAGATATTAAAAAGAAATCCATATCGCAGATATACCATTGAAACGGGAATAGACTATGGTGAGTGGTGCGAGCCTGATGTAGAAAGCACCTCAGCTATGCGTACTCCACAGGGAAAAGTGGCAACAGCTTATTTTGCACGTTCTGGACAGATGATGTCAGAGATTGCTAATATCTTAGGAAAAACAGAAGATGCAGCTCATTATAAAAAGACTTCGGAGATGGCAAAAAAGGCATGGAGATTCATAGCAACTGAGGATGGACGCATTCATTCAGACAGACAGGCAGATTATGTACGGGCACTTGCCTTTCATCTTTTGGAGGGTGATGAAGCAAAACAGGCAGCAGATGATTTAAATGAACTTGTGAAAAAATGTGATTATCATTTAAATACAGGTTTTTTATCTACTCCGAATTTGTCCCGCGTGCTTTGTGACTATGGATATGAAGATACTGCTTATAAACTTCTGCTTCAGGATACCAGACCTAGTTGGTTGTACGAGGTGAAACATGGTGCGACTACCATTTGGGAGACATGGGATGGTATCAATGAGAAGGGAGAAGTAAGGGAATCACTAAATCATTATTCTTATGGCGCTATCTGTGGGTGGCTTATGGATGGTGTATGTGGTATACAGGTAAAAGAGAAGCAGATAACAATCTGTCCACATCCAAATAAAGCTTTGGGACATGCAAAGGCTGTTTATCAATCCCCTGTAGGCATTATTTCTAGCGGATGGAAGTATGAAGGTAATGAGGTGATTTATGAAATAGAGATTCCTTCTAATACAAAAGCAAAGATTATTTTGCCTGACGGAAGAAATGAAGAGGTTGTAGCAGGAAAATATTGTTTTTAACAGGGGGAAGATAAGCAATGGAAAACGAAGCCTTGTTTCGGGATAAGCCAGTCTGGACTGTTATCTTTTCGCTGGCGATTCCTTCCTGTATTACGATTCTAATTATGACCATCTACAACATGGCAGATATGTTTTTTGTTGGAATGCTAGGAGATACTGCACAAGTTGCAGCAGTATCGATTGTGAGTCCGGTTTTTTCTCTTGTTATGGCAATTGCAACTATGATTGGAGCCGGTGGCTGTTCTGTGGTGGCAAATGCTATTGGAGCAGAAAAAAAGGAAGAAGCGAAAACATATTCCAGTCTTTGCTGTATGACTTCTGTAGTAATTGGAATAATCTGTTCAGCAGTAATATTATCTTCTACTACTACAGTTTTAAACCTGTTAGGGGCAAATGAGGATATCATGGTTTCATCCTACACTTATATGAGAACACTTGCAGTAGGAGTTCCGTTTATGCTGTTTTCCACAGGATTTGCATCTATTCTTCGTGCAGAGGGAGCTATTAAGGAAGGACTTATTGGAAATATGATGGGAACAATACTGAATATTGCTTTGGATCCTATTTTTATTTTAGTTCTTCAAAAAGGTGTGGAGGGAGCAGCTATAGCTACCGTAATCGGAAATGTGGTAAGTAGTGCTTTTTATCTATATTTCATAGTGAAAAAAGCAACAGTAATTAGTGTGAATCCAAGATTTGCCATGAAAGATCCGATGTCCTTGTTTCACATTCTTGCAATTGGACTTCCTAATGGAATTAGTAGTTTATTATCTGGCTTTGCTTCTACATTTTCCAACAAATTACTAGTTGGATATGGTACAGACACTGTTGCAGCTATGGCAGCTGCTGGAAAAACAGTTATGGTAATTACTATGATTCATATGGGAATTTGTATGGGAGTCCAGCCATTAATGGCATATACCTATGGTGCAAAAAATGGAAAAAGAATGACAGAAATTTTAAAGAAATTGCTGCTGTTGACTGTTGTTTTCGGAACAATGACTACTATCATTTGTTTTATAACAAAGCATGAACTTATTGGTTTATTTTTGAAAAATACTAGTGCTGCTTCTATGGGCGAGTGTTTAGTTATTTATTTGTTATTAGCTAGTCCATTCATGGGAATATTCTATTTGAGTACAAATTTTTTACAGGCTTGCGAAAAGGCACTTCCAGCGACAATTATTTCGGTACTTAGACAAGGAGGAATACTGATTCCGTGTCTATACCTTATGGAACATTTAATGGGATTTACCGGAATTGCGGTGGCTTATACGATTGCGGATTTATTCTCTGTAATCATCGCTGCCATATCTATCATTCTGGTAATAAAATCAGATAAGTATTTAAGAGAATAAGTGTACTTATTATTTATCTTCTATTACTAGCAAGAATGATTTGAGTACAAAATGAGTACACTTTTTTTACCAGTCAAAATAAAATAGGATAATACAGCCAATATAGCAACCAAAAATCAAATATCCTATTTAAAAAATAATGCAAAAATAATCCAGATACTCGAGTTTGAATAACGGACATTATCCTCAGGCACTCCCGATTATCCTCAAGAGGCAAAAAGGAATAGTCTGAGACAACAAGAAAATAAAGAGAAATAAGAGACCTTGTAGAGAGGGAAAATCCCTTTCTATGAGGTCTTTTTGATTAGAAGCAAATGGAGAAAAACCTTGAAAAATAAGGAATTACAAGAGATATAGAGTAGGATAT
>CAMBAN010000084.1 GCA_945864145.1 uncultured Lachnospiraceae bacterium
GAAAATAAAACAGTTCAGGGAAACCAAGAGCAGGATGAAAATAAAACAGTTCAGGATAACCAGAAGCTGGATGAGAATGCAACAGTTCAGGATAATCAGGAGCTTGATGAAAATAAAACAGTTCAGGAAGACCAAGAACAGGATGAAAATAAAACAGTCAATGAGGAACAAATCCTATTCTGTGTGGTTCCAAAAGAAAAAAAGGTTGCTCTTCGTTCTACTCCGGAATTCAGACTGGATAACAAGAACCTGGCTGGAACTGTTGATGAGAATTCAGTAACCAGAACTTTTAAAGTAGTTGAACAAAAGAATGGGTATGGAAGACTTTTATATCCGGAAGGATTGTGGATTGACCTGAAGGCATGTAACAGATTCTAAAGGAGGCTGTACTATGAGTCCGGAATTGATAAAGGAACTTATGGATGATACAAGCATGTCCGATATTCCGGACAGGTATAAAGAAATAGTATCAATTGTGGGAGTTGAAAAGTATATAAAGCTGTCTGATTATGCTAAAGGAGACGAGCTATATTTCCCTAAAGTTGAGAGCATTTTGGCACCGGCACGGAACCGGAGAATCCGGAGGGAATATAACGGGTACAATGCAAAGGACCTTGCAGACAGATATAATCTTACGCTTCCACAGATACTTAATATCATTAAGGGGATGCCTCAGGGAGGACAGATTGATTTATTCAATTATGGCAAAGAGGCAGATGTAGATATAATTTAACGAAAGGGAAATAGCATGGAAAAAGAAATAGAGTTAGAAGTAATAAAGGCAATAGCTTTTGGAATGCCGGATGAACAGGTTGCAAATTTTGCAAATTTGGAATTAGAAGAAATCGCTTCTTTCAAAGAGGAACACGCACAGGAAATTGAGGAACGTAAGAATGCAATGGAGGAAGGCTTATGAAAAATGCACTTATGATGACTCCGGATAATACAGTGGTAATTAAGGGAAGCGATGTGTCGTACTGGCAAGGTGATATAGATTTTTCCAAGATGTATAAAGCTGGTATCAGGTTTGTAATAATCAGGGCAGGATTTGGTACGAAGATAGACTTTAAGTTTGTTACATACATTAATGCTGCTATTGCAGCTGGACTTATTGTAGGAATCTACTGGTTTATGTATGCAAAGAATATAGCAGAAGCACAAAATAATGCGAAGAAATGTATTGAAGTAATTGCTCCTTATAAAGAGTATATACTCTGTAGAGTATTTGCGGATTGGGAATACGATTCGGACAAGCATGCAGGATATTTGTCCAATGCAACGAGAAGCAGTCTTGTAAGGGAATTTCTGACAAATGTCCAGGAACAGGGATATGAAGTAGGAATCTATACAAATCAGGATTACATCCAATCTGGTAAATTCACTGAAAGTCTAGTTAAAGATTATTATTTGTGGTTTGCAAAGTATTCTTCAGATATGGGAAAGTATGCTGGGCGTGGAAAAGGTGGATATCCTTTGATATGGCAACATACATCATCCGGTTCCGGAAAGACTTATGGCGTATCAAGTCAATTTATTGACCTTAACCGTGGGTACTTTAGAATTGAAGAGAAGAAGAATACAGAAACGGTTTTGGATAAGGTACAGACTGATAATTCTATCATAAAAGCTTCAGATAATCCTTACCCGGAACCGCAAAGAGTACTGAGGTATGTAAAAGGAAGATATTTGCAGTCAGGTGACGATGTGAAATGGTCGCAGTGGAATTTCTGGAGATGTGGTTTATATCTTGACGAAAATGGATTACCTGATGCAACTCAGATTGATGGAAAATTTGGACCAGATAGTGCAAAAGCGGCAGAAGAGGCACGAAAGAGACTTGGTCTTCCAGCAGGTGGAATGGTTGATAAACAACTTATTGATGCGCTGAAAAGTATCTAGTTTCCGGAAAACAGTTTCTTTAAACGCTTCCCCTAAAAAGTTAATAATGGTAGTGGTATTTTTAGAGCATGACATAAGTCATGCTCTTATTTGTTTCCAACCACCCTGGAAGTAAGAGGGCAGCCACAGAAAACCTGAAACGTTTTGAGTCAGGGTAAGACAGTAAAACAAAATATTGCAATCGGCTGGAGGCTTACAGAGCTTATGCGTAATTCAGGATATCATGGATGCGCGGTTGGAACGTGGTGGAGATAAGAATAAGGCTTGTGAAAAAAGGATTGGAGGAGCATATATCATGACAGTGACATTACTTGGGTACACATTGAATTTACTTTCTATTGTTGGAATTTTAGCAGCAATCGTAATGATCATCACGGAGATGGTCAAGGAGTTAGGAATAATTAAAAGAATTCCAACGAAGCTGACAGCACTTGTAATTTCTTTTGTAGTGGTAATCAGCGCAATGATTTTCTATCTCAACATGGCAGAATCTGCTTTTGTTTGGTGGTATCTGATTGCAGCATTTTTTGCTTCGTTTATTGTTGGATATCTTAGCATGAATGGGTGGGATGCCCTGTATGAAATCTGGAAGAGATTTGTTCCTTCCGGTTCTTTCGAAAATGAAAGGGATGAAGAATGATGGCTGAAACGGGGGCAATCTATCTTGGAACAGAGCAATTCATAACATTGGTGGTAGTCCTGGGAGTGCTTGGATCTGTTCTTGTTTTTCTTATAAAGCATCAGTTCGGTCAGATTACAAATGGAATAGCTGCAAATTCAAAGAAGCTGGAAGATGTCAAAACCGACCTTCAAGAGGAAATAAAGAAAAACAATGACAAAGTGAATGAGCGAATTGACAAAATTGAAGAGAAAAGCAACGTGGAAATAGCAAAATTACGGCAGGACGTGAATGACATTAAAGGAGATTTTGCAACGACATTCGTATTAAGGGAAGATTTTTTCCGGTATATGAATAGCATGGAGGAAAATATAAAGGACACAAACAGTAAGGTAGACAAGATACTTGTGATGCTTACAGATGGGAGGAAATAACAATGGCACTGAATGAACGAGAGATACAGGAAGTGCAGCAGAACAAAGCAATACGTGGATATATTGTAAGGTGTCTGATTAAAGGCAGCAATAATGCTGCAATAACAAAGCATATCTCAAATGCACTTTTTGTACAGGGCATGATTTACAGCCCGGATATAAGCAAATATATAGATTATCTGGTAAACGGAGGATATGTAGAATTCGCAGACAGAAATGTAAAGGCTTATACATCCTACGCAGAAGATGCAGTGATAAGACTTACAAACAAGGGAGTAAATCTTGCGGAGGGTACCATAACGGACCCAGGTGTGGAGATTTGATTTTGATATGGGAGAAAAAAGAAACAGGACAAGAACTAATTCAACAATTGAGCAGCTTCCACCTGACCTGAAACTGGAAGTAGATTGTATGCTTGGTGATTACAGAAACACCTATGACAGCATATGCAAATATGTTAAGGATAATGGTTATTCCATTTCCAGATCAGCATTGTGCAGATACGCAAAAAAGAGTGAAGCTGCTTTTAACAGATTGAAACAGGCTCAGGACCAGACAGAGAAATTAGTTTCTTATATCAAGAATAATCCGGATGCTGATTTTACAGAACCGGCCATGAAAATTCTTACAGCAGGACTGATTGACAGGCTGGCAACAGCGGAAGAAGAGTTTGATACTATGCCACTTGATAAAGCAGGAAGGCTTGTCGCTTCCCTTGCAAGAACAAAGAGCTACAAAGATAAGGTTCGTCAGGATTTACAGAAAAAGGCAGACCTGGCATTGCAGGAGATGGAAGCGGATATCATGGGTGTAATCAAGCAGGATGAACATTCTGCGGCAATGCTGAAGGAGATTCTTGAGAAGGCAAGAACGAGGATGATAACAGAATGATAGATATTGCTGAATGGATTGAGCTTCTGGATGAAGAAGACAATACAGAAATCAAGGATAATGAAAAATATCAGCATGAACTTTTTAAAGAATATGTTCTCAGAAAAAATGACAAATTCAAGACAAAAAGGCGTGAACTGTTTGAACAGTATCAGAATGACCCATCAAAGCTTTTTGGTGATAAAGGCTTAAGAAAACAGTTAGCTGCATTTGACTTATCTTATTTTGGGAGAGCGTATCTTTCACATTTCTTTAAAAGAGTATCTCCGGCATTTCATGAGGAACTTGATGATACATGGATTAATGGTGTCATGAAAGGAATGAATCCTTATGAATGCTATAAGGAAATAGACAGAAAGGATGGAAGCCATAGTGCAATAGCAGCTCCCAGAGGACATGCAAAATCAACGAATTTTACGTTTAAGGATACATTACATGCAATTCTATACAGATATAAGCATTATGCCATGATTATATCTGATTCATCAGAACAGGCTGAAGGATTCTTGGATGATATTAAGACAGAGCTGGAAGACAACTACAATATCATTCAGGATTTCGGAGAACTGAAAGGTGATAAGGCATGGAGAAGCAATGTTCTGATTACCAAGTCTGATGTAAAGTTAGAAGCTCTTGGTTCCGGAAAGAAAATCCGAGGTAGAAGACACAGGGCATGGAGACCAGATTTAATTGTTTTGGATGATATTGAAAATGATGAGAATGTACAGACTCCTGAACAGCGCAGGAAATTAAGCAGTTGGTTCTATAAGGCAGTATCAAAGTCTGGTGATACTTATACAGATATTATGTATATAGGAACTATTCTACATTACGATTCCCTGTTATCAAACGTTTTGAAGAATCCGGAGTATGAGACAAAGACTTATCAGGCAGTTATTTCAGAGGCAATAAATAAGAACCTTTGGGAACAATGGGAAGCTATTTATACGAACCTGTTTGATGCTGACCATAAAAAGAATGCAGACCTTTTCTATGAAGCAAATGAAGCAGAAATGCTTAAAGGAACAGAAGTCCTTTGGCTGGAGAAATGGTCGTACAAAGCATTGATGCAGATGAGGATTACGGAAGGAATTGCTTCTTTCAATTCTGAAATGCAGAATAATCCGATTGACCCGGAGAACTCAGATTTCAATGAGGAATGGTTTGATTTCTATGATGATGCACCACCAGATTTTAGCAAACCAAATTTTATCATTATTGGTGCAAATGACCCTTCCCTTGGAAAAAACAAGAAAGCAGATACATCTTCCATCATAGACCTGGCATTAGATTTGAATACCGGTTACATGTATGTGGTTGGAGCATCTGTTGAAAAAAGGAAGCCTGACGTGATCATCGATGATGTTATAGAAACACACAGAAGATATAAGCGTGATTTATCCAAAGGATATTACAAGTTTGGTGTTGAAACGGTACAGTTCCAGTATTTCTTTAAGGATGTTATGGCGGCAAAAGCATTGGAATCAGGGGAATATATTCCAATTGAGGAAATACAGTCGCATGTAGATAAGGTAGTAAGAATCAGGAGCCTTCAGCCATTTGTGAAAAATAAATGGATTAAGTTCAGCAGTAAGCATAAGGAGCTCATAAGGCAGCTAACGGAATTTCCTATGGGAAAGAATGATGATGCACCTGATGGATTGCAGATGGCTGTAGCTCTGGCACAACAGGTAAGGGCAATAGCAGTTAAGACAGAATATAAGAGTGTATTAAGAAGACATATAAGGTTTGGAAAAGGAGCTTATTAATGGCAAAGGATAAGAAAAAGAAGAAAAGGTCTTTTAATCCGGAAGTCGATACTGGAAAAGACAGACCTGTCACGGCTGTTGTGGCTGTTGGAAACGTAAATGATAAATATTCGACTTATCCTTCCAACGGATTGAATCCAAGGAGACTGGCAAGCATCTTCAGGGCAGCGGATCAAGGTGACGTCATGAGCCAGATGGAATTGTTTGAAGAGATTGAAGAAAAGGATGCGCACATCTTTTCTCAGCTTCAGACAAGAAAACTTGCGGTTACCGGTCTTGACTGGACTGTACAGCCGGCAGGAATTTTGGATAGTGACAAAGAGATTGCTGATTTTGTGGAAGACAAGATAAAAAATATACCAAGATTTAGAGAAGTCCTTTTGGACATTTTGGATGCGATAGGAAAAGGAATTTCGATATCGGAAATTGACTGGGAAGTTGATAAGAATGGAAATTTTGTGATAGCAGGCATTGAGTGGGTACATTCAAAGAAACTTTTCTGGGATTATGAAACAGATGAGATGAAGATATGTACCTGGGAATATCCTTCCGGGATATCCATACCGGAAAATAAATTTGTTATACACAAGTATAAGGCAAAGAGTGGTCATACATCCAGAGCCGGTATTATGCGTGTAGTTGCCTGGATGTACTTGTTCAAGAATTATGATGTTAAGGACTGGGTCTCCTTTTGTGAAGTGTTTGGAATGCCGTTAAGATTAGGAAAGTACAATGCAGCTGCCTCTAAGGAAGATAAAGAAGCATTAGCCGAGGCAATCATAAATCTTGGAACTGATGCAGCAGGAATTATTCCGGATACAGCATCAATCGAGTTTATTGAAAGTAACAAGACAACCAGTGCAGATATCTATGAGAAACTTGCAAGATATTGTGATGAACAGACTTCTAAGGCAATTGTAGGACAAACGCTAACAGCTGATAGCGGAGGCGGTTCTTATGCACAGGGCAAGGTACATGCAGATGTAAGGCATGACCTGACAGTTGCCGATGCACAATCTCTTGCAGAAACAATCAATGAATACATTGTAAGACCATTGGTATTGTTCAATTTTGGAGCGGAAGCAGAATGTCCGGTGTTCCAATTTGACTGTAAGGATCCGGAAGACCTTAAGGATACAGTAGAGATTTATAAGGTACTTGCCTGTGACATGGGGCTGCGTATACCGGAAGAGCATATTTATAAGAAATTTGCTATTCCAAAGCCGGAAGAAGGAGAAAGTGTACTTGAACCATGGAAACTAAATAGTATGCAGTCGCAAAATTTTTCAACAGATGAACAGGCGATGAGGTTAGATTTAAAGGATATTACACCGGAAACTGATATGCAGGAACAGCTAAAAAAGCAGAAACAGATTGATAAGATTTCCAGTACAGCGGTTGGATATTCTGAACAGATATTTGAAAAAATGCTTCAACCAATTCTCAATATTCTTGACAAAGAAAAAGACCTTGTTGCTTTGAAAGAGAAACTGAGTGATAAGGAACAACTTAAGAAGTTATATGAGGATATGGAAAGCCCTGAGCTGACAGATTTACTTACCCAGGCGATGTATTTATCCGGACTGATTGGAAGGAGTAATTGATGGACGGTGTTAAGTATGGAAAGACAGGGGAATTTGTTTTCCAAGATGCTGTTGATTTCCTGTCAAGTAAGGAAGCTGTATCCAAGGAAGTATATGACACTCTTGAGAAGGAATCCAAGGATAGAGCTTTTACGGTATCACATTATACGTCAGCTGATGTTTTGAACCAGTTCCTGAAGGAACTGGTGGATGCGGTAGAAGATGGAACAACATTTGATTCCTTTTATGAGAACATGACAACGTTCCTTGAAAGAAATGGATATGCATCTATAAATCCATGGCATGCGGATGTCATATTCCAGACAAATGTACAGACTGCTTTCAATGCCGGGCATTATGAAAATATGAATGCTGCAAAAAAATACAGACCTTACTGGCAATATAAAACAGCAGGTGACGGTGATGTAAGGGAAACACATGCAGCCATGCAAGATAAAGTTTATGCTGCAGATGACCCAATATGGAATGTATGGTATCCGCCAAACGGGTACCGGTGCAGATGTACAGTTGTATCTCTTACAAAAGAACAGGTAGAGAGAAGAGGGTTACAGATATCAACAAAACCACCTACATCACTTACAGAGATGGGGGATGTACCTGTATTCCCTGATAAGGGGTTTAGTAACAATCCTGCTACTACACCATGGAAACCTGATATGAGTAATTTTAACGAAACTCTAAAATCGATTGTAAAAGAAAAAAAGTGACAGGTGGGGAATTGGAGCAGAAAAACTTTTTAGGTACATTTCCACGCGTTATAACGCGTTTCCACGCTATATGAAAGGGATGATTGCATGAAAAAGAATGAATGCAGACAGATTATCGTTTTATCCAACGAAAAATTGGAAGATTGTCCGGATGAAGTAAAGATATTACCGGTCGGAAAAGTGAATTCTGAAAAAGGGGATTTTGTAGTTGATTTAGAATCATACAAGTTAATGAAGGCTGAGATGCAGCGCAGGGGAATAGATATTGTAATTGACTATGAACATCAGACACTTAATGGAGTGCAGGCTCCAGCAGGCGGATGGGTAAAAGAACTTGAATATACTCCTGAGGCTATTGTGGCAAAAGTAGAATGGACTGAAAAAGCAAAAGAATATTTGAAGAACAAAGAGTACAGATATTTGTCTCCTGTTGTTCTGACAAGAAAGAAAGACGGTAAGGCAATTGTGCTTCACAGTCTTGCACTTACAAATACACCGGCAATTAATGGAATGTTCGCAATTGTGAATTCCATTGATTTTGATAGAGATGATGATGACGATGATGTAGGAGGTAAAGAAATGGATTTACAGAAATTAAAGGAACTTTTAGGGTTACCTGCAGATGCTACGGAAGAACAGGTTATGAATGCACTGGTGGAACAGCTTGGAAAGAAGGATGCTGAACCGGTAACAAACAAAGAATGTGGAGATGGAAAGGAAGTTGTTGCAAACAGTGTGATTCTTGGACTGCTTGACCTTCCTGAAAATTCAAAGACAGAGGATGTAACAAGCAAAATCATGGCATTAAAGGCAGGGGTAAGTAACAAAGAAAAGGAAATTGAGGATACACTTAACCGTATTAAAGAAAGAGATGCGGAAGATGCTGTCATGATGGCATTGAAAGCAGGTAAGATTACTGCTTCACAGAGAGAATGGGCAAAGGCTTATGCCCTTAAGGACAGAACAGGATTTGATTCTTTTGTTGATAAAGCACCTGTAGTTGTACCTGTTGGAAAGATGGAACTTAAGGATGCACCAAAGTCAAAGACAACAGAAGTAGATCAACTGGTATTAAAAGCAACAGGAATGACAAAAGAAGATATTGAAAAATATGCGGATAAGGATGGTGAAGAGTAATGAACAGAGTAGGAAACCAGAAGGTAGATGGAATTATGATGAATGCTCCTGTAGCTGCAGGAGAATTGATTGAGAAGACAAACATGGTAGCCTTGAATGCAAGTGGTTATCTTGAAAAAGCTACAAAGAAGGAAGGACTTACTGTAGTCGGAATCGCAACAGGAAATGCAGATAACCGCATGGGTAGTGATGGAGACGAAGTAGTTTCTTTCAAGAGCGGTGGTTTTGTATTCAAACAGGAAGGAATCAATCCTACAGACCTGATGAAAACTGCATACATTGAAGATACGGAAACAGTAACTACTTCTTCGGCAGGTTCTTCTGCAGTTGGTAAGATTATTGAAGTAGAAGATACCTATGTAACTGTATTAATTCAACCATAATTAGGAGGAAAAAGACATGATTATTAATAGTACGACACTGCAGGGATTAAGGACTACATTTTCAGCGGCTTTTAACAAAGCGTTTCAGGAAACCACTACCAATAAGGACAAAATTGCAACAACAGTGCCAAGTTCAACGAAGCTTAATACATATGGATGGCTTGGTGATTTTCCTACCATGAGGGAGTGGATTGGAGAAAGGGAAATCAAGAACCTGTCAGAAAAGGATTATAACATTCAAAATAAACATTTTGAAATGACCATTGGTGTTAACAGGGATGAAATTGAAGATGATAATCTTGGCATTTACAGCATCCAGATGAGTCAGATGGGACAGTCAGCCAAGGAACATCAGGACATTATGGCAATTGGAATGCTGCCGAAAGGATTTAAGGAAAAGTGTTACGACGATAAGAGCTTCTTTGCAACTGATCATAAGGTTGGTGAATATGTTTTCAGTAACAGAAGCAATGCAAAATTGTCTGCAAAGTCATATGCAGCAGCAAGAGCAGCAATGGCTGAAATCAGAAATGAACGTGGAACAGCAATCAATGTGAAAGGAACACTTCTTGTTGTGCCTCCTCATCTTGAAGAAGAAGCAAGGTGTATCCTGACTGCAGAACAGGTTGACGGAACAACCAACCCATGGAGAAACAGTGCGGAATTGCTTGTTGATTCTAACATTGTGAATGATGAATATCCGGATAACTGGTTCCTTCTGGATGTAAGCAAACCTCTTAAGCCTATCATCTTCCAGATGAGAAAGCCTACCAAGTTTGTTTCCCTGGTAAATGAAAATGATTCCAACGTATTTAATCAGAACCAGTATCTATATGGAGCTGATGGAAGATACAATACTGGATATTCATTCTGGCAACTTGCATTTGGTTCTACCGGAGAAGTAGCAGGCTGATAAAAGAGAGGTGATGAAATGGGATATTGTACTATAGAAGACACCAAGGATCTTGTGAAAGACGATTTGTTCAATGCAATCCTGGGAGATGAGTATGTTGATGAAGATGATGCAGAAGCTATGGAAAAGAGGGAAGAGAATATTAATTCTCTGATTGAAAATGCAATTGCGGATGCGGATGCAGAAATTGATGGATACTTGTCGAAACGGTACAAGCTTCCATTTCAGGATCCACCGGCTGTACTAAAAAAATTCAGCAAGGATATTGCTGCTTATAATCTAGTCTCAAGAATCGGTATTGACGAACAGGACAGGGACAAGACTTATCTGAACAGATACAATTCAGCAATCAAATTTCTTACTTTGGTTGCTGAAGGAAAAATTGATATTGGAGCATATTCGCCGGAAGTAAATTCTGCAGTAGGATTTAGAATGAATTCAAGTAACAGAATTTTCAGCAGGGACAGTATGAAGGGATGGTAATGTGTCAAGCGTACATGTAGAAGTAACAGGAGACTTAAAAAAGCTTTTGAAGGATACTTCACATCTGGAAAATATAGACACCGAAGGTGCAATGGCTGCAATAGGAGAAGGACTACGAGAATCAACAATAAGAAGATTCGATACTTCAACCGGACCAAATGAAAAGAAATGGAAGACATCCATAAGGGTAAGGGAAAAGGGTGGAAAGACTTTGGTTAAAAGTTCCAATCTTAGAAACTCTATTCATACTGAATATGATAAGACTGGAATGGCAGTCGGTACCAATAATATTTATGCAGCAACGCATCAGCTTGGAGCACGTGGGCGAGTAATAAAACCAAAGAGAAAAAAGGTACTTCATTTTAAATTTAATGGTAAATGGGTTACCAAAAAGAAAGTGGTTGTAAATATTCCGGCCAGACCATTTTTGGGCATTTCCGAAGAGGATGAAGAGGACATAAAGAAGATACTGGATGACATGATGAGGGGAGAATGATATGTTTACTAGCTGCAGAAATATGCTTAAAGAAAACCTGAAAAAGGCTGGATTTAAAGAGAAGCAGATATATACATCCAAGAAGCGATTAGCATTATGTAATGAAAGTCGTGTAGCAGCCGTTCTTTTTGAAGAGGATGTACTTGCAAAAAATAAAAGTAAGCGTATTTATGAATCCAATGGGAATAAACATAAGAGACGCAGAAAATATGACAGAGATATCAGTTTCAGCATTGTCATAGGAGAATATGAAATTGAAAAGGTAGAGGAAATTTATAATAAGTTTCTTGAGGAACTTCCGGAAGGAATTTACGTTGACGGTAATTATGTGGAGGTAATACCATCAGCCTCTGACTGGATGGATGATGAAGATACCATTTTAAAATCAAAGTGTGCAGTTCAGATTACAGTAACGTGTAAAGGTGGAGTATATAAAGATACAGAATTTGTTAAGGCTACAGATGTTGATATTGCTGTTGAAAAGGAGAAGAGTGATGGCAAATAGAAAGAACATTACAACAGTAACAGATGGAGAATATAGGGCGATAGAGGAATGGAAGGATTTATATAAAACCTCGGATGCTGTATTTGCCGGTGTGACTGTGAAACAGAACTGGAGTAAAGGAAAGCAGGCAACTTCA
>CAMBAN010000085.1 GCA_945864145.1 uncultured Lachnospiraceae bacterium
TCTGGTGCGGTGATTTCTACGGAGCTGCCATTGGTATGGCAAAAACCACAGATTTTAAGACCTTTACCAGAATTGAAAATCCATTTTTGCCATTTAACAGAAATGCAGTTCTTTTCCCAAGAAAGCTTCATGGTAACTTTATGATGCTAAGCCGTCCTTCAGACAGCGGTCATACACCATTTGGAGATATTTTTGTCAGCGAAAGTCCTGACCTTGTTTACTGGGGCAAGCACAGACATGTAATGGGCAAAGGCAGCGAATGGTGGGAGTCCTTAAAGATTGGCGGAGGCGCAGCACCAATTGAAACAAGCGAAGGCTGGCTTTTGTTCTACCATGGTGTAAGCGGCACTTGTAATGGTTATGTTTACTCTATCGGTGGTGCAATCCTTGATATTGATAACCCATCTGTAGTAAAATATCGTTGTGAGAATTTCCTGTTAACACCGGAAGAATGGTACGAGGAAAGAGGGTTTGTTCCTAATGTATGTTTCCCATGTGCAACGCTTCATGACCCAAAAACAGGAAGAATTGCTATTTATTATGGTGCAGCTGACAGCTATGTTGGACTTGCATTTACAGAAATTGATGATATTGTAGATTATATCAAAGAACATAGTCACGTGACAGAAATGGATACAGAAATAGGTAAAAGATAAGTATGGATACAAAGATAAGAGACATTGAAGAACTAAAAGTACATGGAAGAACAACAAAAAGTCGTGACCCGTTAGTATTATTTTGGACGGCCAGCGGTTTTGAATGTAATGTATCAGGAAGCGAGCTGTGGGTTGAGGTTGAAGTCTCTTATCAGATGTATGAGCCTTGGTTTAGTTATACGATAAACGGAGACTGGATAGGCAGACAAATGCTTCCGGAGGGCAGATACTGGATTCCGCTCTTCCGAGGCATGAGCTTTGATGCCGTAAAAAATGTCAGATTTTATAAAGATTTACAGGCTATGAGTGGGGATGGAGAGTCCTTCATCCGCATTCATGCCCTGCGCCATGATGGTATGTTTTATCCGGTGGAGGAAAAGTCCAGAAAAATCGAGTTTATTGGTGACAGTATTACCTCCGGAGAGGGTACCTTTGGTGCAAAAGAGGAAATGGACTGGATACCGATGTTCTTTTCCAGTCTTCGTGATTATGCCTATTTTACTGCAAAGGAAATGGATGCCCAATATCGGATATTTTCCCAAAGTGGCTGGGGTATTCATCACAGCTGGGACAACAATCCGCATTGTGCAATTCCTAAATATTATCGGGAAATCTGTAGTCTGATGCCGGGTGAGATGAATAAAATGCTTGGTGGCATGGAGCCAAATGATTTTTCAGGCTGGCAACCTGACACAATTGTCATAAACTTGGGAACCAATGATGCCAGCGGCTTTGAACAGCCTATGTGGCAGGACGAGACAACAGGAGAAAGCTATAAAGCAAAGAAAAATACAGATGGTTCGTATTGTGAGGTAGACCTGCAGCTGATAAAGCAGGCAAGTATAGATTTTTTAAAGACAGTAAGAGAGTGTAACCCGCAGGCGGACATTATCTGGTGCTATGGTATGCTTGGTCTTTCGTTGGAGCCAACCATTTGTGGGGCAATAGCAGATTACCAGAAGCAGAGTGGCGACAGGAAGGTTTCTTATCTGAGATTACCGGAGGTAACAGAGGAAAGCTTTGGTTCAAGACAGCATCCGGGTATTTTGTGCCATAAGCAGGCTGCAAGGGTGCTTGTGGATTATATGAGGAGCAGAGAATAAATGAAAAAAGAGATATTGCGTTTGCAGCCCGTTTTTAAGCAAATGATTTGGGGCGGCGAAAGGCTGGGTAGTGAATGGCATTATGCAGTTCCGGGAGAGCATACAGGAGAGTGCTGGGGGATTTGTGCCCATGAACATGGAGACAGTATTGTTACAGAGGGCACTTATCGTGGAAAAGCTTTGAGTCAGTTGTGGAAAGAAGAGCCGGAACTGTTTGGCAATGTGGATAGCGACCGATTTCCGCTTTTAATTAAGATTATTGATGCGAAAGCTGATTTAAGCATTCAGGTGCATCCCAATGATGCCTATGCAAAAGTACATGAAAATGGTTCTCTTGGAAAAACGGAGTGCTGGTATATTTTGGATGCACCAGAGGATGGTTCTTTGGTGATTGGACACAACGCACAAACCAAAGACGAACTTGAGGACATGATAAAAAATGGCAGGTGGAATGATTTCATCCAGGAAGTACCTGTGAAAAAAGGTGATTTTATCCAGATTGAGCCGGGAACTGTGCATGCAATAAAAGGTGGTATTTTATTGTTGGAAACACAGCAGAATTCCGATATTACTTATCGTGTCTATGACTATGACCGTTTAAGCAATGGAAAACCGAGAGAACTGCATGTGGAAAAGAGCCTGGATGTGATTACAGTTCCTGCAAGACCGCTTTCTGATTGTATAGTATCTGTTGGAGAAATTGTAAAAAATCAGTTGCATCTATTAATGGATTGTAATTGTTATAAGGTATGGAAATTGGAGGTTGATCGTATTTGTCAATTCAATCAGATTTGGCCATTCTTGAATATGAGCATTATATCTGGTGAAGGGAAGATAAACGGTTTTTCTGTAAAAAAAGGTGATCACTTTATTATTCCATATAAATTCGGGGACGTAGTTATAGAGGGAACTCTAGAAGCTATTGTTTCGACTGTGTAAGGCGGATTTGTTATTTTGAATATGACAGGATTCATCATTATTTTGCTATATTTTTGAATAAAGTGTTTAGAAGCAAAGGCATTTAGAAATATTTCTAGATGCTTTTTGTTGTTATAGGCGATTAGTGTGAAAAGAACTTCTAATCACTCAGAGCAAAGGCTCTTTCGCGAAGAAGTTCTAAGTTTCACACAGGAAAAAGCTAAAGCTTTTTCATTACTATTTGTGCCGCCAGCCGAAGGCGGCGGAATGTGGATTAGTATGTCTATTTTGGTATTATAGAATACTATTTGTATATGAATCAGCGTGAGTAAGAATTGCTGTAGAACTAAATATGTATTGAAATGTAAAAAATCGTATATTGATATAAAGAATTAAAAATAGTATAGTGGTTTACTGTAGAGAGACAAGTATTATATGTTATCGTTCGAATGAAGACAACTAATCATGGATTTTCTGGATTTAATCTTTAGCCTCATTTCGAGGTATGAATTCACCGTTTATAATTTTGGAAGAGTTTATGCATGATAGCTTATGGAAAAAGGTGAAATAAGCGAATTGTTAGCTGAAAATTGCAGAAAGGAATATTTTTGCTTATGAAAGAGTATTAAGTAGCAGACTGGAAATAATGAAAAAAACAAGCAGGCGTACGAAAAAAGGAAAAATGGTGGAAGTAGTAGGCAGGAAAAGAGCGAGCAGGCGTACGAAAATGGGAAAATGCGCACAAGTAGTAGGCAGGAGAAGAGTAAGCTAGCGTACGAAAAAAGGAAAAATAGTGCAAGTAGTAGGCAGGAGAAGAGTAGGCCAGCGTACGAAAAAAGGAAAAATGGTGGAAGTAGTAGGCAGGAGAAGAGTAAGTTAGCGTACGAAAAAAGGAAAAAGCGCACAAGTAGTAGGCAGGAAAAGAGCAAGCCAGCGTACGAAAATAGGAAAAATAGTGCAAGTAGTAGACAGAAAGCAAGAATAAGCAGAGGAAGGATGCAATCCAAAAGCAGGATTATAAAAGTAGAGAAGACTAGATAGTTCTATGTGAATAGAAATGGAGAAAATAAAGTGAAATACGTAATGAAACCAAATAAGGTGTTAACTGAATTAAAACGAAGAGAGTATGAGTTGGAAAAACTGGCATATCAGTGTAAACAGTCATTGCAAAATGTTCCAAAGGGAAAATTGCGAATAAATCAAACAAAAAATAGAATACAATATTATTACCGAATCAATCCAAAAGACAGAATAGGAAGTTATATACATGAAGATAATATTGAATTAGCCAGTACATTAGCGCAAAAAGACTATGATGAAAAGTTGAATAAAGCTATTGAAAGTGAACTAGAAGTCATACATAAAATGTTGAAACAATATCAGCCATCAAATTATTATGACATTTTTGATGCTATGAATAGAAATAGACAAGAGCTGATTACAAAAAGATTACAAAATGATGAGGAATTTATAGCTGATTGGATGAAAGAGGAATATGAAGGATTAGGATTTGATATCAATGATAAAATAGAACATTATACAGCAAAAGGTGAAAGGGTACGGTCTAAATCTGAGATTATTATTGCGAACACATTATGTCATTATAATATACCATATAAATATGAAGCTCCTTTGTATCTAAACAATCAGGGAAAGGTTGTTTATCCTGACTTTACGTGCCTGAATGTACGAGAAAGGAAAGAGATAATCTGGGAGCATTTAGGTATGATGGGAAAAGAAGATTATGCAAATAAAAATGTGAAAAAGATGGAGAGTTATTCAGTAAATGGGTATCACCAAGGTGATAACCTGATTATGACAATGGAAACCCAAACGGTGCCAATTAGTTCGGTGATGGTAGAAAATATAGTAAAAAGGTATCTTTTATAACGCTAAAAAACCCTGTCTTTGGAAAAAGGTTGACAATATTGGATTTAGACGCTTATAATAATTAGAAGAATCAGATGAAATGTAATGAAAGACTATGACGAAGACAGTACATTCTTCTCGAAAGTTTCAGAGAGCCGGGTAAGGTGTGAGCCGGTATGATTAGAGAATTATGGAATATCACTTCTGAGTTGCAGTGCTGAAGGTTTTATTGTGAGTAAGCATTGACGTAGCTTCTACGTTACAGGAGAGCATATAAAACTGCTGTGGCAGGGAGTATGACGTAATGGTGGTTGCAAAGATTATTAGGCCTTTGTCCTTTACGGGATGAAGGCCTTTGTTATTATAGAAAGGATGAAAGAAATGTATAACAAAGTATCTACCAACATGAACTTCGTTGACAGAGAAAAAGAAGTTGAAAAGTTCTGGAAAGAAAATGACATTTTCAAAAAAAGTATGGAAAACCGTAAAGAAGGAGAAACTTACACTTTCTATGACGGACCTCCAACAGCAAACGGTAAGCCACACATCGGACATGTTTTAACTCGTGTTATTAAGGATATGATTCCTCGTTACAGAACCATGAAGGGATATATGGTTCCAAGAAAAGCCGGATGGGATACACATGGTCTTCCTGTTGAGCTTGAAGTAGAGAAAATGCTTGGCTTAAACGGAAAAGAGCAGATTGAAGAATATGGTATGGAGCCATTCATTAAAAAATGTAAGGAATCTGTTTGGAAATACAAGGGTATGTGGGAGGATTTCTCAGGTACTGTTGGTTTCTGGGCTGATATGGATGATCCATATGTTACTTATGATGATAATTTCATCGAGTCAGAATGGTGGGCATTAAAGACAATCTGGGATAAAGGATTGCTTTATAAAGGCTTTAAAATTGTACCATACTGTCCTCGTTGTGGTACTCCGCTTTCAACAGCAGAGGTTTCACAGGGATATAAGACTGTAAAAGAGCGCTCTGCAGTCGTTCGTTTCAAGTGTGTTGGAGAAGATGCATACTTCCTTGCATGGACAACAACTCCTTGGACTTTACCTTCTAACGTTGCACTTTGTGTGAATCCGGAGGAAACCTACGTAAAGGTTAAGGCAGCAGACGGTTATACTTATTACATGGCACAGGCTTTATTAGACAATATCTTAGGAAAGCTTGGAAATAAAGAAGAAGGCATTGCCGCTTATGAAGTTTTAGAGACATACAAGGGTAAAGATTTAGAATACAGAGAATACGAGCCATTATTTGCCTGCGCAGGAGAAGCTGCTGCAAAGCAGAATAAAAAGGCTCATTTTGTAACCTGCGATGATTACGTTACAATGTCAGATGGTACAGGTATTGTTCATATCGCTCCTGCATTTGGTGAAGACGATGCTAACGTAGGACGTAAATATGACCTTCCATTTGTACAGTTTGTAAACGGCAAAGGTGAATTAACAGAAGAAACACCATACGCCGGATTATTTGTAAAGAAAGCAGACCCGGAAGTAATCAAAGATCTTGACGCAGAAGGCAAGTTATTTGATGCTCCTAAGTTTGAACATGAATATCCACACTGCTGGAGATGTGATACACCATTAATCTACTATGCTAGAGAGTCCTGGTATATCAAAGAAACAGCAGTCAGAGATGATTTAATTCGTAATAACAACACCGTTAACTGGATTCCGGAATCTATCGGTAAAGGACGTTTTGGTAACTGGCTCGAAAATATTCAGGACTGGGCTATCTCACGTAACCGTTACTGGGGTACTCCGCTTAATATCTGGGAATGTGAAGAGTGTGGTCATCAGGAATGTGTTGGCGGACGTGAAGACTTAAAGAAATTAAGTGGAAATGAAGCAGCACTTACTGTGGAATTACACAGACCTTATGTGGATGAAATCACATGTACTTGTCCAAAATGTGGAAAAACAATGAGACGTGTACCTGAAGTATTAGACTGCTGGTTCGACTCAGGTGCTATGCCATTTGCACAGCATCATTATCCATTTGAAAATAAAGAATTATTTGAGAAACAGTTCCCTGCACAATTCATTTCAGAAGCAGTTGACCAGACTCGTGGATGGTTCCATTCCTTAATGGCTGAGTCTACTTTATTATTTAATAAAGCTCCATACGAAAATGTAATCGTACTTGGTCACGTTCAGGATGAAAACGGTCAGAAGATGAGTAAGTCAAAGGGTAATGCAGTAGACCCGTTTGAGGCATTAGAGACCTATGGTGCAGATGCTATCCGTTGGTACTTCTATATCAACTCCGCTCCATGGTTACCAAACAGATTCCATGGTAAGGCAGTTCAGGAAGGACAGCGTAAGTTCATGGGTACTCTTTGGAATACTTATGCATTCTTCGTATTATATGCAAATATCGATAATTTTGATGCTACAAAGTACACCTTAGATTATGATAAGCTTCCTGTAATGGATAAATGGTTATTATCTAAGTTAAACTCTGTAGTGGCAGAAGTTGATAACGACTTGGAAAATTACAGAATTCCGGAAGCAGCAAGAGCACTTGATTCTTTCGTGGATGAAATGAGTAACTGGTATGTAAGACGTGGACGTGAACGTTTCTGGGCTAAGGGAATGGAGCAGGATAAGATTAACGCTTACATGACTTTATACACAGCTTTAGTTACAATTTCTAAGGCAGCAGCTCCAATGATTCCATTCATGACAGAAGATATCTATCAGAACCTGGTAAGAAGCATCGATAAGACAGCACCGGAAAGTATTCACTTATGTGATTATCCAACCGTTGATGAAAAACTTATCGACAAGGAATTAGAAGAGAACATGGAGAACCTCTTAAAGGCAGTAGTTATGGGACGTGCTTGTAGAAATACAGCAAATATCAAGAACCGTCAGCCAATTGGAAACATGTTCATCAAAGCACCATTTACCTTAGATGATTTCTATAAGGAAATCATTGAGGATGAATTAAATGTTAAGTCTGTTACCTTTACAGATGATGTAAGAGAATTTACTACCTATACCTTTAAACCACAGCTTCGTACTGTAGGACCAAAATACGGCAAACAGCTTGGTGGAATCCAAAAGAAATTGGCTGCTATCGATGGAAATGCAGCAATGGATGAATTAAAAGCAAACGGATTCATCACATTTGATGTAGATGGTGTAGAAGTAAAACTTGCAGAAGAAGACTTACTCATCAACATCGAGAAAAAGGAAGGCTATGTAACAGAAGCTGACAATACTGTCACAGTTGTACTTGATACAAACCTTACTCCTGAACTCCTTGAAGAAGGCTTCGTATATGAAGTAATCTCTAAGATTCAGACAATGCGTAAGGATGCAGATTTTGAAGTAATGGATCATATCACAGTATATGTTTCAGGAAACGACAAAATCGCAGAAATCGTTAAGAAGAACGAAGACACTATTGGATCTAAGGTTCTTGCAGATGCATTTGTATATGCAGAAGGTGGCATTTCCAAAGCATGGAATGTTAACGGCGAAGACGTTACACTTGGTGTAGAAAAAAGATAATAGTATGAAAAGAACTTCTAATTGCTCAGAACAATGGTTCTTTCGCAAAGAAGTTCTAAGTTTCATACCATGAAAAAGCTTTAGCTTTTTCATTGCTATTTGTATCACTGTCAAGGAAGTGATATGCGGGATTAGAATAGTTATCTAGAGAAAGAAGTCTCACACTAAACATGAGTTAGTGTGGGACTTTATTTATGTAATGGGAAAGTGCTTGTATGTATTTTAATATCATAGGATAATCCCTTGATTAGTTATGTTAACCATTGTACACTATTTATAAATGAGTGAGGTCATACCATATGGTAAAGATAGAAGAGATACCGGTAGAGAGAATAAAGGAATTTTGGGATATTCATCTCAAATATTTGGTTGATGATGGGATAATTTCAGATGAGGAAGATATTGAGTATTTTTCTGGAGATGAATACAGGGATATTATAAAGTCACATATGATGAGAGAGATTGATAGACATCATATGGTTTACTTTCTTGAGGATAATAAAAAAATAGGGGCTGCTCAATATAATATCTATCAAAGTGAAGATGGAAAATGTTTTGTATTAGACTTTTGGGTTTTTCCTGAATTCAGAGGAAATGGCACAGGGCATAAATGTTTTGAAGCTTTAGAGAGATATACAAGATTAGACGGAGCAACTTATTATGAACTTAATAGCACAAAAGAAGATTCTATTCGATTCTGGAAATCAATTGGCTTCGTAGAAAACGGTAAAGATGAGTGGGGGATGTTGCTACTAGTGAAGATGAACTGAAATAGAAAAAATGTTTCATTTCCGATTGAAAGGGGAAGGCATGAACGATTCATTACGTGAAAATTTAAGTTATTTTGGTTTATACAGGAAAATGCTTTCTGTTAAAAAAGAAGTAGTAGCAGAGTATGTTTCTTTTGGAAAGCATAAAGACCAATACTTTTTGTATTATGAACCCAATGAGGTTTGTAGCGATAAAATAGTAATCTGGGTTCATGGCGGAGGGTGGAATGCCGGAACTCCAAAATATTTTGATTTTGTAGGTCAAACCATGGCAAGCTATGGATATAGATTTGTTTCCATAGGATATCGTCTCTCACCAAAGTATAAATATCCGTGCCAGATTGAAGACGTGTGCCAAGGATATAAAGCGGCAATCCGATTTTTACAGGAGAAAAATATTGATACTTCAAAAATAATTGTATCCGGACCATCAGCCGGTGCACATTTATCTTCCATTCTTGTATATAACTGTGATATACAGGAGCGAATGCATGTTGATATTTCTAAAGTAATTGGATTTGTCGGAGTTGGTGGACCATATAGCTTTTCGACCAAGACGACCTTGTCCGTGAAAATACTTTTGCATGAATTGTTTTCAAAACGATATGATCGGTCAGAGGGAGAGCCTTGTTCATTAATGAATAAAAGTGATATTCCCATGCTTCTTATTCAGAGTAAACATGATGGACTGATAGATTATTCCTGTGCGGAGATATTCTATAAGAAAGCATTGGAACTTGGAAACAAGGCGGAACTTTACTCCGTTGAAGACAGACATAATACTCATTCGTGGTATACAGCAGGAATGTTTTTGGAATCAAGAGAGCAGAATAAAGCACTTAATAAATTATTGACATGGATTGAGGCTTTATAGTGCCGAAAAATAAGGAGGAGAATAATACATGAAAAAACGTACATTAATCGTGTCGATACTGTCTGCTTGGGTTGTGATTGGACTACTTGTTATTTTTGTAATTTATTCCAATCGTTCTTTGCCAAGAATAGCTTCGGGAGAAGTTACACAAGTGCAATTTAATGCAGTAAAAATAGATGCAAAACGCATGGGAGCCAAAAAGGTAGAGACACTACAAAATGATATTACTAATACTATGAGGTTGGAAAATCAGGTATTTTTTGGTACTCATAAAGGAAACGATTATTTTTCGCTGTTGTTGCGTAATGAAGAAAGAAAAGAACAATATTTCTTTTTCTGTGAAAATAGTAAATGGTATATGGAAACAAAACAGGGAAAGGTATATGAGGATGCAGAGTTTATTCTAAATTACGCAGACTTAAGTGATGATTTAGAAAGGGCATCAGAAGATATTATGATTACAGTGGGTGAAACCGATAAAGAGGCAATAAATAATTCTGAGGAAAAACTGCGTTTTGAACAAAAACGAATGCAGTATGCTCAAAAACACCATATCGCGAAATCAGAAGAAGCTTATGTAAAAGAATTTACGAAAAACTTTGATTATGAGTTATATAAAGATATGATAAAGCAGTTCGGTGAACGTGATATTGAGGAAGAGGAAGCTATACAATATCTGGCAAGGGCATCTTATCGTAGCTATGTTGATAATGCCTTATACAATTATGCGTATGAAGAGTTTCGTAATGGAAATGATGAAATCAATGGTACTGTTTATATGACATTAAATGAATATTACAATGCTTATCTGACGGAAGTGATTTATCCGGAAAGCGAAAGCTATGACGTGTCAGAATAGAAATGAGAAGGAGCTGCCATTATGCAGCTCCTTTCAAATGCCAAGACTAAACAGTCGTTTCCACACCATTCAAATTGATTTGTTCGTCCTCTTCTACAGGAATCATAAGGTATTTCTGACCGTCTATTGTTTGTGATTTCACTTTTTCGGCTTTCATAGGGTTCATGCGTAAAAAAACGTCAGAGTATTCCATGGCTTCCGGCTTTGGTGCAGGGTCGGCGATAGCTTCAGCAGATGTTTCCTTTGTGATTTTTAATTCCTCTTTTAAGGAAGCAACCTCTTCAAGAAGCTTTTGCTCTTTTTTTACCTTATTATTTTTTTCAATTGCTTTTTCATCTACTAAGTGCTTTACAATAGGTAAGGCATCATGAAATTCCTCTTCAAAATGCTCCTGAATCTGCATTACTGTTTCATCAGGAATTTCGCTTTGAGTAAGTACCTCTTTGATCATATCTGAGGTCAGCGTGATTTCTTCCGGTTCACCTAAAACCATGTCTTCCATAATGGCTTCTTTTTCTTCTACAATGGCATTTAAGTTTTCCTGAATTTCTAAAAGAACATCATCACTTTTTTCTATGATAGGTGCAATAGCGCGCTTTACCATAGCATGGAAGGTTTGCTGTTCCTCTGTTGCAGTACGTTTTGCACCACAGCCCAGTGCTTCGACAAAATCAGGATGTGAATCCTTGGCATCACGTACATAATAAGTAATGGAATGAATGTCACTGCTTCTTTCAATAAAGGATGGGAAAAGGAAACCGGTATCAGGTACACCAACGACCCAGTCTTGAATACGGACACCGATTCTGTTTTCATCCTCACGATAGCCAAGCCCCGGTTTAGAAAGGTTGACAGGACAAATTGCGCAAAGCAGATATTGATATACTTCCTCAGATTCATCAATTTTTAAATCGTCATTTGTCTTTGTAATGACATCATAGGCATCATGGAAAATCAAAATCAAATAGTTTCCTACATAATCATAATTTTCAATAATGAGGTCAAATAAATGCTCCAATAAATCCGGATTTTTCAAACCGCTTTCTCTAAGTCCTAAAAGGTACTGTTGCATTTTACCCGGTTCTTCCTCTTCCTTATTAAAACGAAGCTCTAACAGATTATTACCAATCGTACCTGACAGTGCCTTTTTGGCAATCTCCAAATACTTATAAAATTCTTCATCTTCCAGATTTAGAAAGGTTTCATTTAACTCTACAACTTTATTCTTATTTGCATCAACATAGCAACCGCACATTTTGGTAAAGGTGCAGGCCTCTTTTTTGAAACGTCTTTTTAATTCTAAAATATCTTTATTTCTTAACATACTAATCCTCATTTCTGAGCAACTTGTTGCAGAAGAGATGCCATCAAAGCTATTTGTTT
>CAMBAN010000086.1 GCA_945864145.1 uncultured Lachnospiraceae bacterium
CGTTTGCTATTTAGGGAACTGTTCCAGCATCAAGTGCTTTTTTCACAGCCCCTTTGTTTTTTATTAATCAATTACATTTTTTACGCCTATAAAAGTATTGTCATAATACATGTTTGATACAGTGATACCTTTTCTTGGATTAAAGGCATGCACAACCATACCATCACCAATGTATAAAGCTACATGTGTACATTTTCCACCACTTGAAGAATAGCATACAATGTCTCCCGGTTGGATTTCAGAAACCGGAATGCTTCTGCCATTTGAAGTCCATTGTCCCTGTGGTACTCTGCTGATAGAATAGCCAAAAGCAGCATAGGTATAACAGGTAAAGCCGGAACAATCTGTACCACCCGCAAGACTTTGCCCACCATGTATATATCTTCCGCCAACAAACTGCATTGCATAGTTCACAATTGCCTGTCTAAGCTCTGAAACATTCGAGTAATCTGTTGGTGGTATGACTTCTTTTACTGTTGTATTTTCCGGTGCTACTTCAGAAGATTCTGCATTTCTTGCCAGGAGCAATGCCTGTTCCTCCTGCTCTTTTCTTTCTTCCTCTATGGATTTTGCATACACAAACTCTTCCTCTACCGTCACATATTCAGCACTGACATAGCCTTCTGCACTGTCTGTGTATTGAACCTTATGCCACTCTTCACCAGGCTCAATGATTTTTACTTTTTCGCCATAATCAATATAGCCAATTCTACTTGACTCTGTAGTAGGCTCTTTACGCACATTTAAGCGGTCTGCTTTTACTACCGCATATCGGATAACGTAATCATCAATGACCTCTGCTGCCGCATCTCCGAAAATAAAGTACTCAGATTTAATGTAGCCTTCTACATTTCCGGAAATGACCTCAAACCACTGGTCCTCTCCTTCTCCTACTACCTCAATAATCTGTGCTACAGAGTCATCATACATTTTGCCGACTATTTCGCTGTCTGTATTCGGCTCTTTTCTTACATTTACGTAATTGTCTACATTCGCAATAGCTAAATTACTATATTCTTCCTCTGATTCCATCACCTCTGCGATTTCCTCCGGGGAAAGACTTGCTGCATATGCAACTACTTCTTCTTTATAATGTGATGTAAACAGGGTAGCAATGCCTGCTTGCAATTCTACTTCTGTTGTCACAGCCATGCGAGCTTTCTCTACGACCTGAGTCGTTGTGGCTTCCTTTGCTTCCGTCTCATTATGATAGCCCGCAGACACCATGGATATCCCAAGCACTGCCAGCATCACTGCCACACTGATGTATCTATTTGTAATCATTTGTCATGTAACCTCATTTGTATTATTTTGCTACAGTATAACATCTTTTCAAAAAAATTACAAATTTATTAACATAATGTTACTTTACAAATTCTTCTCTCATAGGATTAAAAATATCAAGTAAAATGCCCTCTTTTAAGCATATACAGCCATGCTCAATGCTGTTACGCTTTAGCAGTGTATCTCCGGGATTTACAATCTTTTTTTCACCATCAATGGTAAATTCAAACTGACCGGAAACCACATAAGTAATCTGTGTATGCGGATGATGATGCATCGCCCCGATTGCGCCCTCTTTAAAGTGATTTTCCACACACATCATTTCATCTGCATAAGCCAAAATTTTCCTTTCTACGCCTTCTGCACAAACCTCTGCTTCAATTTTTTCATTAAAATTCCAAATATTATTTTTACTGGTTTTCATAATATCTCTACCTTTCCTGATATTTGTGTACTTCCTCCACAAGTTCGGCGAAATCACCGCTGTATTTTTCATAGACAGCCTCCATGGCAGCCTGAAATTCCTTTTTCTGCTCTGCAGTTAAAGAAATCACTTCTACACCCTGCTTGGTAGCAGCCTCCTTGCAGACATTTTCCTGCTCAATCCACAGCTTACGTTCATAAAGAGCTGACTCTTTTGCACATTCTAAAATAATCTCCTGCTGACTGCTTGAAAGCTTGCTCCAGGTATGGGCTGAACAGAGCTGTAATTCCGGGACTCTGGTATGCTCGTCTACAGTAAAATAGCCTGCTACCTCATTGTGCTTCATATACATGTAAGAGGACCAGTTATTCTCTGCACCATCTACTATACCGCGTTCTATACTTTCATACACAGCATCATAATCAATTTTTACAGGCGTTCCTCCCATAGCGGTAATCATATCTGCCATAAGCTCAGACTCCTGCACACGAATGCGCATACCATTCACATCTGCCAGACAGGTAATCGGCTTTGAAGCACTGTAAAAGCTTCTAGCCCCTGCATCATACCAGGATAAGCCTATCAAATCCTGTGTCTGGGTCAAAGCCAAAAAGCGCTCTCCCAGTTCTCCATCAAGCACACGCCACATGTGCTCAGAATCTTCATATAAATAAGGTAATTGCAACACATTCATTTCCGGAATTTTTTCTGCAAGCTGCGAGAGGGAAATACGTGCAAAGTCAATGCCTCCATAACTAAGCTGTTGAATCACATCCTTTTCTACTCCAAGCTCTCCACCGGATTTTATTAAAATCTGTATTTCTCCACCTGTCCTCTCCTCCACAAGACTTGCAAAATGTTCTGCACCCAATGTTGTCGGATATCCGTCCGGCTGGTTTTCTGCATAAAGAAAAACAAATTCCGGTGTCTTATTCTTTTTCCCAGTTTTATGATATGTCACACCTATAACTGTCACTAAAATCAGTATAGATAATGCAACCATCCATAGCCTTTTATGTTTCATGCTCTCTCTTCCTTCAATAAAGCAAGCCGGTATTCAGAGGGTGTCACACCAACGATTCTTTTAAATACCTTTGCAAAATAATTTGAGTCTCTATAGCCCACTCTCTGGCTGATATCCTTTACATTGACAGATATATCTGCCAAAAGCTCCTTTGCCTTTTCCACGCGAAACTCAGACAAGTAAATAATAAAGCTTTTGTCAAAGCACTGTTTAAAAATTTTACAAAAATAGGCATCTGAGTAATGAAAATGCCCTGCCACCTCCTGTAATGCAATATCCTCATGATAATGCTCCTGTAGATAATTTTTCATAAGTTCTTTAATTTTTTTCAGTTTTAAATTATCTATTTTTTCTTCATCTAATGTCTCTGTTACAATCTCTGTCTGCTGCACCTGTGGTTCCATTTCCTTCCTGCACTTTGCAAGAGCTATTGCCTCCTCCATGCAGACAATCAGCTCCTCCTCTACCGCAGGCTTTAACAGATAGTCCAAAGCCTTTACAGAAATTGCTCTTTTTGCATAGCTAAATTCATCAAAAGCTGTCAGAAAAATAATTTCACAGGGCTTTTGGGTTTCCCTGATTTTTTCTGCTACCTCTAATCCATTGATACCCGGCATCTCTATATCTAATAAGGCTATCTGATATCCTTCCTTTTCAAAAAGCTCTATGGCTTCTCTACCATTTATCGCCTCTATTATCTCCATCTGATTTCCAAAGAACTGACGTAGCTTTTTTGTCACTACCATTCTTTCGATGGGTTCATCATCTGCCACTAATACTCTCACGCGTTCCTCCTATTGGAATACTTATTTTAATTAAAGTACCTTCCTCTTTTCTGCTATATATTTCAAAGGTGCTTTTCTTATATAAGGTTTTGATTCTTTGATACACATTTTTTATACCAATTCCTGTTTCCTTTAATGTCTGATCAGATAACTCCTCTCGAAGCTTCTCCAGCACTTCCTCATCCATTCCGACACCTGTGTCATTTATAGTTATCCATAAATTTTCACAATACTCCCAAATATGCACCAGAATTTTCCCTCCATCTTCCTTTGGGGCAATACCATGTATAATAGCATTTTCTGCCAGCGGCTGAAAGATAAAGGAGGGCACCATGCATATTTCTCTGTCCACCTCGCAATTGATTTCGTAAGAAATTCTATTGCCAAAACGCATTTGTTGCAAAAACATGTAATCCTCTAATACCTTTAGTTCCTTATCAAGCTCTACCTCTACCTCTGGTGTTTTCAGGTTATAACGAAACAGGTTGCTAAGAGCCTTTATCATTTTTTCCGTAGTTTGCGCATCTTCCAAATTTGCCATACCTGCAATTACATTTAATGTATTAAACAGAAAATGCGGATGTATCTGGCTCTTTAGAAGTTCCAAATGAATGACCTCCAGCTGCTTTTCCATTTCAAGCTTTGAAAGCTCCTCCTCATGAAGCAAATCTAAGGTTTTTCTTTGGTCCTCCAATGCCGTGATATATTCTCCGGTAGCAAATTTCATTTTGTTAAAAGCATGCACCATTTCCCCCAGCTCATCCTCATTTTCCACCACAATATCATCTATGAAAAAATCATTTTCTGCAATTTTTTTAGATGCCTCTACCACCTTTAAAACAGGTACGATCATCGATTTATTCATAAGCCTTGCAAAGAAAACCATCCCACAAAGTAAAAGTACCCCCAAAATAATTACAAAGTAAGGCAGGACAATCATTAGCGGCACCTTTCTCTGATAGGCATTATCGCCATCCTCAATCGTCATATTCATAAGTGTTTCTGCATAGGAAATCAGGTATTCCTGCATTTCATAAACCTCATAGAGTCTTTGAATATAACGCTCACTTCCCTCCGGTAGAAGTAACATTTCGTCCCTTGCTTTTCTATATACCTCATAGGCATTTTTTAAAGATTGTGTTCTTGCAAAACGCTCTGCTCCGATTTTCTCGTAGGAATCAGGTAAGGACTGTATGGCTGTATCCGTATTTTTTATAGCATTCTCTAAAACTAAGCGCTTTTCATCATCAGAATAAGCACCTCTGTCATTTTTCATATATTCTTCAAAAAGAGCCGTCTCCTCTTTTAGTGTAAGAATGACCTGGTTCGTAATCGCATTGGTGCCAAGAATCCCTCTAAAATCTACCAAAGAAAACTTAAGCAACCAAAACTCCAAACTTACCGAAAAAAGAATAATAAAAAATACAAATTCTGAGAATACCATAATTTTTTTCTTAATGGTAAGCTCCTGCCAAAATCTCTTAACCCGCGCCCTCAATGTCTATTCCTCTCTTGTATCATATTCAGCAAAAAAGCAAAGCAGAAAGCAGTCTTTTAGACTGCCTTCTCCTTTGCAATCAATTACTTATTTTTCGTTTGTTGCTTTATAAACGCCAAAAATGCATTTCTTTTCTGTCCCATATTCTGATTGGTCAGGATATAACCATGCTTTGCATCTGAATACAAAATCACCATGCCGGGCTCTACTGCAATTCTAGCCAGTTTCTTCCATGGAATGTCCTCCTGTTTTCCCCCTGTCATGACATGCATACCTTGTGTATTAAATCCAAGCTCCATATCCCGTGGGATATCTGCCAGTCTTTTTCTGTACTGGAGAAAAATACCGGTGGGTTGAATAATCGTAAACCATAGACAGCCTAAAAGAATGAGCATTGTCTCCAGTGGCTTTACTTTTCCTAAATATACAAAGGCAAGTGCAAACATTGCACCGGTGAATACGAGGTTACAAACACCTACAATGGAATGATAGGTATGACGCATTGTTGATTTCCAACAATCAAAAGCAGTAACCTGACTTTTAAAATGATAATCCATGATGCAACAACTCCTTTAGTTAAACAAATTTGGTAACAACATACTGATTTCCGGTACAAAAGTAAGCAACAGTAAAACTGCTATCATGCAAAGATAGAATGGTAGGGTTGCTTTTACAACTCGTTCCATTTTTACCTTTCCAACAGCGGAACCGATAAACAATACTGCTCCAACCGGTGGTGTTAAAAGACCAATACCACAGTTCAAAATCATCATAATACCAAACTGAATCGGATTAATACCAATAGACGTCGCAATCGGTAATAAAATCGGTGTGGCAATTAAAATGATTGGTGCCATATCCATAATACAACCTAATAATAGCAAAATTAAATTTAATAATAAAGCTAAAATATAGGGGTTGTCTGTCAAACCAATAATAGCCTTTGCCGCAAGGTCAGGTACATGTAATGTCGTTAAACAGTAACCGAAAATACTTGATGTTGATATTAAAATCAATACGATTGAAAGTGTATCTACACACTGATCCAATACCTTCCAGACGCCCTTCCAATCTAAGCCCTTATAAATAAATACACTGACAATCAAACTATAGATAACTGCAATTGCAGCAGACTCTGTAGCAGTGAACCATCCGCCTACTACACCAACTACTACAATAATAACTGCTGCCAGTGCCCAGAAGGAAACAAGAAACTGTTTTCCTAAATTCTTTAAGCTAAACTTATCTCCCTTTGGATAATGTCTCTTTTTTGAAATAATGTAAGAGCCAATCATTAAGGATACTGCAAGTAATGCACCCGGCAAATAACCGGCAAGGAATAAGCTTCCTACAGAAATACCACCTGCCGACATGGCATAAATAACCATGTTATGACTTGGTGGAACCAAAAGTCCCTCACAGGAGGAAGTAATGGTTACTGCAGTAGAAAAGTCATCATCATAGCCCTGGTCTACCATCATTGGAATTAAGATGCTTCCTAATGATGCTGTATCTGCTGACGCAGAACCGGAAATACCACCAAAGAAGTAGGATGCTACGATGTTGACCATTGCCATACCACCAGTCATCCACCCTACGCAGGCATTTGCCAATGCTATCAGTTTTTCTGAAATACCGCCTGACCCCATAAGCACACCCATAGTAATAAAAAACGGTACTGCCATGAGACTAAAGGAACTGATGCCTTTCACCATCTGCTGACAGATAGTAGTAAGCGGCAACCCCTGATATAGCAGGCAAAATAGAGAAGATAGAGCAACTGCATAAGCAATTGGAAATCTTAAAAAAATCATCACCAAAAAACTCACAAGAAGGATCATAATCGCCATACTGCCTTGACTCATTTACATTTCCTCCTTTACAAAAATATTTTTGATGTGGTTATAAATTGCTTCTAATTCAAAAATAATCATAGCAATTCCCGCCAGCGGAATTGGAAAATACATCCAAAATCTGGATACGTTTGGCATGCTGACATAGGTTCCTTTAGAACCAATCGTACTCGCATATTTCCACCCTACTACCACCATAACAATTGCAAGAATAAATACACAAATGTCTGCTAAAATGTCCAAAAATTTTACCACGCCCTTTGGCAAGTATCTGTCAAAGGCGGTCATACGAATATGAGCGCCTCTGCGAATAGCAAGTGCAGCAGATAGAACTGCCATATATGACATGAATGTCAGAACTACTTCCTCACTCCAGGACGGATCCGGGATAAAAGGAATGTATCTTCCAAGTACACTCATGCTGGTAATAAGAATATCACCAATTAGCAAAAGCTTACAGATAATCAGCACAACCTTATAAGTAATATCATAGGCTGGCTTAAGTTTATCTACAGTCGAAAAAAATCTCGTCATAAGCCTTCCTTTCTTTCCTTTACTGCATATCTACAATCTTCTGATATAAGTCTTCCATGCCAACGATATTTTCAGAAATGACATCTGCTACAGCATCCTGCCACTTTGAAACATCTGTTACCTCTACTACATTGACACCATCAGCCTTTAACTGCTCTAATACCTTATTTTCTGCTTCTTCAGAAATCTTGCGATTAAACTCAGATGCATATGCGCCTGCCTCTGTTAAAATGTTCTGCTGTTCCTCTGTTAAAGAATCCCAAGCCTCATCTGTAATAATAACCTGGATAGCACCAAGTGTATGACCATCTAAAATTAAGTTTGGAGCAACCTCTGGGAATGCATTTGACTTATAGTTTGCAATTGGCTGTTCTGCGCCATCTACTACACCAGTCTGTAATGCAGAATATAACTCACCAAAGGATACAACTGTTGGAGAAGCACCAAGTGACTCTACCAAACCATTCATAACCGGGTCGTTAGAAACACGAAGCTTCATTCCTGCTAAATCTTCCATGTCACTAATTTCGTTAACTGTGAAGAAATGGCGGAATCCTTCTTCTCCATAGAAAATGCCTCTTACACCACTGCCATTCTCATGTGGCTCCAATAAAAATTCATCTGCCAAATCTGAAGTTGCAAAATTCCAGAAATGCTCTCTGCTGACAAAAGTATACGGTAAAGAAAGAAGCTTAGATTTTTCTCCGCCGTAGCTTGTCAATGCAAAGGCAGAAATACGAGACATATCAATTGTACCACCACCGCCAAGCATGGTATCAAGTACGTCATTTTCTGAACCAAGTACACCACTTGCCTGCACATCAATAATAATAGAACCGTTAGAAAGTTCCTCTACTTTTTCTTTAAAGGCTGTAGCTGTCTGACCTACAATAGTATCAAGTGGATTTACCTCTGCATACACTAAGGTAATGGCATCTGCTGCCGGTGTTACTGCTGCTGTTTCTGTTTTTGTTTCTTCTGTTGCTGTCGTACTCGTTTCCGTTTTTACAGTTTCTGTTGTTGTAGCTGTTTCTGTCGTTGCCGGTGACTCTAATCCACAGGCTGTCATTGCTACCACCATTGCTGTGCTTAATAACACAGATAAAACCTTCTTTTTCATGTAATTCCCTCCTGGTATGATGTAGTCATAGACCAATAGAGGTCTTCTACATCTCAATCTAATCTATATCAAGGTTGGTAGAGGGTTCTCCTCCAAACATCAATCCAACCATTGATACGTGTATAAGTTACATACTTTGCTGTATGATTATTCACTCCTAGACTTTGTCTTTTACGTAAGGTATTATTTTCCATTGGATAGGGAAAACGACGAGTTTCTCCTAGGGAGCTGGCATTTTCCAGCAATACCCGTAATTTTAGACAGTCATTCCATCAATGAAAATTTATGTTTTAGGCTGGTTGGGAGCTAATTAAGCCATACCCGTATCACGCGCCAGGTAGTGTATTCATTGTTTTTATGGAACCCTATCGGAAGGAGCTTTCAATGTACAACAAAAAATTTATTTCCGTCGGCATCGACGTCGGTTCTGCCTTCAGCTTCATGACTATCCTTGCACCAGACGGTTCTGTAATCCAGAAACCTTTCAAGATTACACATAACAATAAGGATTCTCTGGATAAGGCTGTTTCTGCCATTAAAAAAGCAGAAGAGCTGTATTCCTTAGAAAGTCGTATCTTTCTGGAATCCACTGGAATCTATCATTTCCCGCTCTTCTGCTATCTTACTGATTGTGGTTTTCACGCCTCCATAATCAATCCTATTATTACACATTCATCTAAGAATGGGAATATCAGAAAAGTAAAAAATGATAAAATTGATTCAAAAGGTATTGCAAAACTGGGATTATCCGATGATGTCCCTGTCTCTCAATTCCCAACAAAACTGGTTCTTGAGATTCGAAGTCTTACCCGTAAGTACTACAATCTGACCGATGAACGATCATCTCATGTCAACAAACTAATGGGAGACCTGCATACCGTATTTCCACAGTATCTTGATATTTTCTGTGATATCACTGGCAAAACATCAACTATGATTCTTCGCCAGTATGGTACACCAGATAAAATACTACGTGGTCATAAAAAGACCATGATTGAAAAAATATCCAAGACTTCAAGAAAAGGACTTTCCAAAGCCACAGAACGTTATGAAAAACTCTGCGATGCAGCAAAAGCTGCAAAAACCTTTGGTTGTCAGATTGACAGTGTGTATTTCAACATTTCTCTGACACTTGACCTTATTGAAAACCTTGATAAGGCTTTGGATTCTATCATGCAGCGTATTCATCAGTTGGTGACATTTCATCAAAATGAAAAGTTTATCCAGCAGATCAAATGGCTAAGCACCATTCCAGGTGTTGGATTTCTGACTGCTGTAACCATCATGTGTGAGATTGGTGATTTTTCTGCATTTCGTAATCCAAAACAACTTTTTGCTTACTTTGGACTCGATCCAGAAGTAAACGAATCTGGAAAATTCGTTGGTTCCAGAATGCATATGAGCAAACGTGGCTCACGAATTGCCCGTCGTGCTATTTTTGCAGTAGCACTGGCTTCCATTCGTACAAAACGAAATGGTGATGGCATAAACCCATATCTTCGAAAATACTATGAGAAGAAATCTGGGCAAAAGCCTAAGATGGTTGCTCTTGGAGCAGTTATGCACAAGGTTTGCAACATCATCTTTGCTGTTCTCCGAGATGAAAAAGTATTTGAATTGCGCTCTCCTGAAGAACATTGCCGGGACTATCAAAGACCCTGTTTGCAGGCTGCATAAACATACATTCTGCATAATCAATAACCACTAACAAGACGAAAATCAAAAAGATTTACGTTTATTAAAGTTACCCATTTTTAGGTTTCAAAAATAAAGCAAAAAAGTACTTATTTCTTATCAATTAGTACTTGACTATAACTAGCTGGTCTAATAAGTAACATATTTTGTTGCTTCTATTATAAAATGTCAGCCATTTCTCTAAAACCGTAGAATTTTTTGAATTGCAGTAATATTTTAAGATTTATGTAAACAACCCTGACTCAAACCAAAAAAACACAGCCTGTCTCCCATAGAAACAGACTGTGCCCTTTTATGCTTTACAAGCTACTACTTTTTTGTAGTCTTCTTTTCTAATTTTTTCGTTGTTGTTGCCTTCTTTGGTGCTGCCTTAGCTACTGCCTTCTTTGCAGTTACCGGTGCCTTAGCTACTGTTTTCTTTACAGTTGTTGCTTTCTTGGCTGTAGTTGCTTTTTTAGCTGTGGTTGCCTTCTTGGCTGTGGTAGCTGCTTTTTTCGTTGCTACCGGTGCCTTCTTCGCTGTGGTAGCCTTCTTGGTTGCCGGCTTTGTTGCCTTTACTGCCTTCGTTGCTTTTACTGCTGTTGTCTTTGTTGCCGGTTTCTTAGCTGTGGTTGCCTTTTTTACTGTTGCTGCAGTTTTCTTTGCTGTAACCTTCTTTGGTGCTGCTTTAGCTACTGTTTTCTTTGCTGTGGTTGCCTTCTTGGTTGTGGTAGCTACCTTTTTTACTGTTGTTGCTTTCTTAGCTGTGGTAGTAGCCTTTTTTGCTGTTGCCGGCTTTGTTACCTTTACTGCTTTTGTTGCTGTCGTCTTTGTTGCAGCCTTCTTGGCTGTTGTAGCTGTCTTGATTGTTGCTGTTGCTTTCTTAGCTGTGGTAGCTGTCTTTTTCGCTGTAGCTGTAGTTTTCTTTGCGGTTGTAGTAGCTGTCTTGGCTGTTGCCGGCTTCGTTGCCTTTACTGCTTTTGTTGCTTTTGCTGCTGTTGTCTTTGTTGTTGCCTTTTTCGCTGTAGCTGTAGTTTTCTTGGCTGTTGTGGTAGCTTTCTTGGCTGTTGTTGCCTTCTTCGTTGTAGTTTTCTTTGCAGTTGTTGCCTTTTTCACTGCTGTCGGCTTCTTTTCGGCTTCTGTTTTCTTTGTAGCAGCTACTTTTTTCGTTGCTGCTGATGCCTTCTTGGTTGTAGCTGCTTCTTTCTTTGCTACAGTCTTCTTTTCAACTTCTGCTTTCTTTGCTACTGTCTTCTTTGCTGTTACTGCTTTTTTTGTAGTTGCTGCTTTTTTAGATTCTACTGGTTTCTTTGGTGCTACCGGTGTAGCTGTGATTTCATTCTTTTCCACGATTATTTCTTCCTTTACTTCATTTTTATCAACACTACCTAAAAATGGAGTGAGCGATTTCTTTGCTATTGCGATTGGCTTCGCAACAGGTACAATTGGGGTTTCATTTTGCTCTGCCATAGCTTAGCTCCTTCCTGTAACAATACGGGCTATTTTCGCAATAGCCTTACAACACTGATTTATGGCTCTTATTTTACTATTTTTGACTATAATAGTCAATTTATTTTAAAAAATTCCTATTATTTCTTTAATATATTTTGTTTATAATGCATATTGTTAGTCAGTTATGTAAATTATTTTATTGTTTTTGGCATTTTTTTCTCTTATAATAGTATGAAAAGAATTTCTAATCACTCAGAGCAAAGGCTCTTTCGTGAAGAAATT
>CAMBAN010000087.1 GCA_945864145.1 uncultured Lachnospiraceae bacterium
TTCAAAGAAAGGGGGCAATGCCTATTGTAAGAAATTCATTTATACAGATGTCAAAACTGACAAATTTAAAAGGAAGAATTAACTATATCTCTAGTCACGCAAGGCAGGAAAATTTGTACGCAGTTTATGAAACAACTGACCGTAAATTTTGGACGGAACTTGCCAAGTGTAACCAGGAGGAATTTAAGAGAAGCGGAACAGAAGGCAAGTGTATTGAAGCAAGGGAACTGATTATTGCACTGCCGGAAAGATTCGTGGATTATGAACCGGACAAATTGCTGAAACTTTTTACGGAATACTTCAAGCAAAAATATGACGTGGAGTGCATCGCTGCTTTGCACCATAACAAACGCAAGACAAATTATCATATTCATCTTATCTTTTCGGAGCGGAAGCTGCTTGATGCTCCTGTGTTGAAGATTGCCACAAGGAACATGTTTTATGATGAAACCGGAAAGCATGTACGAACCAAAAAAGAGATAATGGATGATGCTGGACAGCTTCGGAGTGGCTGTAAAATTATTCCCAAGGGCGAAGTATATGAGCGTAATCTTTTTACCATAAAGGACAGCCGATTTAAGAGCGACAGTTTCCTTGATGAGGTAAAACGTTCCTATACAGACCTTATCAATATTTATGTGAGGGATGATAAGGAGAAGCTGAAAGTATTTGATAAGAATGGTGTGTATCTGCCCATGAAAAAGGTTGGCAAAAACAATCCAAAAGCAGAGCAGATAGAAGCGGATAATCGGGTTCGTACCATGTGGAATCAGACGGTGGACAGGGCATTCGTCAGTGGTGTGCCGGAGAAACAGATTTTGGAGGTGAAGCAGAGTGAAATCGGACAGAAAGCAAAGGCTTCTATTCAGAAGTCGGGGAGAAATCCGGCACTGTTCAAAAGCCTGATTATGACGGCGATATATGCTTTGGAGCTTCTGATTAGTAAGGTGTTTAAGAGAGCTTCCGAAAAGGCTGATAAGGTGACGGAAGCGTTTGCAAAGTCAGAGCCGGAGCAGACGAAAGTTCGGGCAGTCAATGAACCTGTGATGGCGAAAAGTGAACCGATACCGGAAATACCGAAGAAGTCCGAGCTTGTTTCCAAGTATCCAAGGCTTGCGGATATTTATAATAAGCTGGAGAAGCAGAATGAAGCCATTTACCAAAGGGAACAACAGCTTGTAAGTGTGGAGAAGGAGATTGCCGGAACGAAGGGTATCTTCAAAGGGAAACAGCGTAAGGAGTTGCAGGAACAGGCGGAGCAGTTAAGAGCGCAGATAGCCAGCATGAAGCAGTATTTATCAAGTATCGTGCAGGGTTATGGTTATAAGAATGTAAAGGAGTTCTTGGTTGTATACCATGCCTCTAAAGCGGAATACAGCGATTATCAGTCAGCAGTTGCAAAGTGGGAACAGCAGACAGGAAATAAGGCAGAGTCGGATAGCTTTAGGTCAAGGTTACAGCAGAAGCAACAGGAAGTAAAGGAACGAGAAAACAACAGACAGAGTCACTATTATAGGAATGACAGAGGTGGCAGATAGGAGCAGATTATGGAGAAGCATATCATTGGAGAAAACGGAATAGGGTATACACTTGGGGCAGACTCGAATTATAAATTGATAAATGCGGAATAACTGGAACTATGATATACTTAGGGAAATGAACTATAAGAGTTCGACAAATTGTTGTCGGGTTCTTTGGACATTGACAATGGGTGGATAAAAAGGTGAGAGTGATAATGGAACATGGTTACACCGGAGGAAGTTGACAGGATCAGGAGAGTAGATAGAAAAAGTCAGTATTTATGTCGATGATACGGTTCGTGTCGCACATGTGACGTAGAGATACTTTTGTTATTTTGAGATCAGCTTAAGGGTAAAACAAAAGAGGAAGGAAATAGAAAAACAATAAAGAAAAGTAACTGTGAGGTGATGGTATGGAATTTTATGAAAAACTTCAGGAATTAAGAAAAAGCCGAGGGCTTACTCAGGAAGAACTGGCCGAGGCTTTATTTGTATCGAGAACTGCAATTTCAAAATGGGAATCCGGAAGAGGATATCCCAGTATTGATTCACTAAAAGAAATATCGAGATTTTTTTCAGTATCGATTGATGAGTTATTAACCGGAGAGAAACTAATCTCTATTGCAGAAAAAGAAAATAAATCTAAAATTCAAAATATGTGTAACCTGTTGTATGGAATTGTAGATGTACTTTCCATTATGCTGATTGTTTTACCTCTTTATCCCAATCCGGTTAATGGATATATTTACTCTGTAAATCTGTTCGCATATACACAAAAATCATCATTTATTTGTCTGATTTACTGGATTATGTTTATTGCACTTATTGCTGTTGGAATTGGTAAAATTTTATTAACACAATTAAATATGGAAAAAGGGCAAAAGATGGTAACAATTATTTCGCTATTGCTTAGTATCTTGGCAGTTTTGTTTTTGGCAATGGCGAGAGAACCTTATGCGATAACAGTTGTATTTTTATTATTAATTGTGAAAGGAATGCTGATTTTTAAGGAAAATGGGCGTTGACACGGATGGTGTCAACGCCTTTTTGGGTGATGTGACGATACGTTTCTTGTGCTTTGGCAAGATTTCAGTGATACTAAAGCAGTGGTCGCTGTGAAATACGATTTTATAAAAAATGACCAGGAAAGGAAAAAATTATGGAATATGTAATGGAAACACAAAATCTGACAAAGCGATATCAAGACGTGACAGTAGTGAATCAAGTTAATCTACATGTACCTAAGGGGAAGATTTATGGATTACTGGGAAGAAATGGTGCAGGAAAAACAACAATTATGAAAATGATGTTACAGCTTGTTCGTCCAACAAAAGGAAATATTTTGATGTTTGGTAAAGGATATCAGGAACAAATGTGTGACACTTATCAGAGGATTGGTTCTATGATAGAAACACCAGGGTTTTATATGAATCTGACAGGACAGGAAAATCTGGAGATTTTGGCAAGATATCGTAAACAGCTTTCAAAGAATGAAGTGAAAAATGCGCTTGCTGTTGTAGGACTTGATCAGGAAAAAAAGAAACCTTTTTCTGATTATTCGCTGGGAATGAAACAGAGACTTGGAATTGCTGCCGCTATTATGCATGAACCAGAACTATTAATACTGGATGAACCAATCAATGGTCTTGATCCAATAGGAATATCGGAAATCCGCCAGTTTTTGTGTGAACTTAGTCGCACGAAAGGGACTACCATTTTAATTTCAAGTCATGTTTTAAATGAAATTGAGCAGATTGCAGATATGATTGGTGTAATCAATCAGGGTAAGCTTGTAGAGGAAGTTAATATGGATGAACTGCATAAGAGAAAGCGAAAATATGTAGCATTCACTGTGTCAGATAGTTTAAAGGCTTCGAAATTACTGGAAAACCATTGTGGTATTTATGATTATGATATACGAGAGCATATGCTTAAAGTTTATGAACCTGCTTTTAATGTGGGAGCCTTTAACCAATTACTGGTGGAAAATCAACTACTGGTAACAGGAATTAACAGTTGTGAAGAGAATCTTGAAGATTATTTTTCGGAATTAATTGGAGGTGGCGGCATTGCTTAACTTAACATATTGTGAATTATTGAAATTAAGACATTCTAAAATGATACCAATCAGTATTCTTGGGGCTGTAGCGGTGCCTTTTATGATGTTTGTTGAAACTTTACAGATGCATTCACAACATCCGGAACAGGTGATCAGCTTAAGCGCAGTTTATGAGAATAGTATTCTCTATATGCTGTTGTTAGCCAATATGATGGTATCTGTGGCAATTGCGTCCTATCTGTTCAGCAGGGAATATACGGAAAATACATGGAAAACGATCCTTCCAATCCCAATATCAAGAACCAAGATATTAGCAGGAAAATTCTGTACTTTGTTTTTATGGGATTTATTTATGACAATTGTATCATGGACTTGCAATATGTTATTTTCGGGTATTTGCCATGTGTCATTTGGTATGGCAGAATACAGCCTGATCACTGCAATAAAATGGATACCGTATTATTTCCTTCTCACTGTCCTTATGTTTATCATGACATCACCATTTGCATATATTGCGCAGAAAACAAAGGGATTTGTTGCCCCGATGATTGTCTCAGCAGTGATTGTATTAGGAAGTGCGGCACTCAGTAACCAGAAATGGGGAGCTTTATACCCTTGGACGGCCAGTGTTCTGTTACTAGATGGAAGGATAGAGAGTACCGGATATCCGGTTTGGTTATCAATGACGATTATTCTGTTGGTATCAGGAATTGGTTTTATGATGACATTTTTATATTTTAAGAATGAAGATTTGAAGTAGTTTAATTAGTGGTAGTAATGTTTAGTTGATTGCAAAACTCAAGAACCTTAAATATGAATTGGGCGTAACTTAGAGAGTTTCGCAATTATACATTTATATTTTTAAATAGATGGAGGAGATTATGATAGAGATTTTAAAAGCGATAGTATATGGTATTGTGGAAGGTATAACTGAATGGCTACCAGTCAGCAGTACAGGTCATTTGATATTGGTAGAGCAGCTTATCCCATTTAAAGGAGTCAGCGAGAACTTCTTTGATATGTTCGATGTAGTTATTCAGCTTGGTGCAATTCTTGCAGTTGTTATTTTGTTTTGGAATAAGATATGGCCATTTGCACTTACAAAGAAGGAGAGAAAAGGTCAGACAGGTATTGCTTCATATTTTAAGAAAGATATATGGGCATTGTGGTTCAAAATTCTTGTTTCTACAATTCCAGCAGCAGTTATAGGACTGCTTTTCGATGATTTATTTAATGCATTGTTCTACAATCCTACATGCGTGGCATTGGCATTAATTGTATTTGGTATAGCATTTATAATAATTGAAAGATGGCATAAGGGCAGAACGTTCAAGATAAATTCACTGTCTGAGATTACGTATAAGACAGCGCTTCTCATAGGTGTTTTCCAGGTTATGGCAGCAATCTTTCCAGGAACATCACGTTCAGGAGCAACAATTGTAGGCGCACTACTTATCGGAGTGTCAAGAACAGTAGCAGCAGAATATACATTTTTCCTTGCTATTCCTGTAATGTTTGGAGCCAGTCTTCTTAAGGTAGTTAAATTTGGCTTTTCATTCACTGCACTTGAGATTGGAGTTCTTATAACTGGTACATTTGTTTCGTTTGCTGTATCATTGCTTGCAGTACGTTTTCTTATGGAATATGTCAAGAAACATGATTTCCAGTTGTTTGGTTGGTACCGTATAATACTTGGTGCAATAGTGTTAGTACTCGGCGCTGTAGGATTTTTGCAGGCATAATAATTACTGTTCTTGCTTCGTTGCTGCCTTGCTCATGGTGATATTTCTCCAGATGAGCTAGCAAATGAAGTATATAAATATGCCTATGAGGTACTGTGCACACCATTAAGAAAACTGCAATAAACAATGTTTGCTATAATATAGACTCTAGTTTGCCTGACTGTTTTTTTGATAGATAGAGATTATTGCTTTATTTGATATAATTGGTATAATAGGTCATGGCAACACTTTGGCAACAGAAAATCAGTAAGCCAAAATAAAATATGTAATTGAAGTAAAAAATCGGCATTTTCGTAGCAAAACCTAAACAAAATAGTTTAACATAAAACAACAACTTGCCGAGTTTGAATAACCATTTGTTTCGGTTGAACAAGTTTTATCCCAGCGGGGCAAAATTTTTCATCCCGAAGCAAACGGAAAAAATAAAAAAGAAAAGAGAAACTGGACCCTTCCAGTTCTGAAAACCAAGAGCTATGTGTAACAGCATGGCTCTTGTTTTTTTGCTTTCTTTTCCATCAAAAAGCCAAAGGAAAACCGAGCAAAAATCAAAGAGAAGAGCCAAAAAGAAAAGTAAAATACATCTTCAAAAAAGCCTGATTTTACGGCAAATACTTCGGTTTTCGCACTTTTTTCATATGTCTTTCGGCTCCGTGTAGCGAACCGAGATATCGTTGTGGGCCGATACGTTTTTACTAATTTTTAGTGGGTCGTACAGGAGACGGGCGGGTGATAGGATTCACCTTTCGGCTCTGGAAGCGATAGGAAAAAGGAGAGAAAAAAGAGAAAAGGCAGGATAAAAAAGTTTGCCCTTTGAGGATGATTTTACTTGCAACAGAACATGGAGAAAAAAATGTTTTTGGGAGGTGGTTTTTGGGAGTGCCCGTAAATAGCGGGTTTGCGGGATTTTGTTTTTGGGAAAAATCCCCAAAAACGAGAAAATAATCAAATTTGGGGAAAATCCCCAAAAATGAAATTGCTTTTTGGGAAAAATAAGGAGGGTCTAATAATGATGAAGAAAAATTACAAAGGACGAGTTGACAAGCGAAAAGTAGAAAAGTGTGAGGGGGTATGCCGAACATTTAATGAACTTCAATACAAGTTTGCTGATTTATTATCTGAATCAGCAGATGTGCAGTCGTTTCAAGTGAATGTATTACTGGATGGGCTGGAACTAGGAGCCTACACAAGTGATTTCGTTGCGACAAAGACAGATGGCACCTTGATGGTGCGGGAATGTGTTTATAGGGATAAGCTCACAAAGCCTCTAACATGCAAGATGCTGGATGCCAGTCGTGAGTATTGGCTTGGTCATGGAGTGACAGATTGGGGGATTGTGATTGATAAAGTGAGCGGGGAGGCAAAATAAAACGTGCTGTATTGCAATAGATTTTGTTTGAACCTTTAAAATCTACGTGGGAGGTAATTTTATTTGAATACACAGCATTTTAAAAAGGGTGATTTGCTGAAAAAAGCAGTCAATGAAGATGAACATTCCGTGTTGAGAGTTGTTTCCGTATCGGAAAATGATGTGATGGTGATTGATTGCATTAAAAAATCAATGCCGAAGTGGTGCGGAAAGAATGAACTAGAGGGATATGAAGTGGAGCGGGAGAACGAAGCAGACATTGAGTTATCTCCGTCAGCATTGAAAAAAGCCTATGACAGATACAACATGATTAGTTCAATTTTACCGTATATAGGAAATATTCAGGTGAGAACTCAACTAATTCACATGACCGCCGAACAGCATGATATTTCCGAGCAGACGGTGCGGAAATATATCTGCGATTATTTAGCTGCGAATGATGTAGCGGCTCTAGCACCAAGAAGCAGAACAGAAAGGGCATTATCAAAAGATGAGGAGATAATGAAGAAGAGTCTTAATATAGGCTATTATTCGAGTAAAAAAAAGTGGTCGCTTAAGACGTGTTATATTTGGATGTTGGATAAGTTCTATTGTAATGAAAACGGTAAACTATTGGAAGAATATCCTTCGATTAATCAATTTAGATATTTTTATAGAAAATACAACAAGACATCAAAAGAGCTGATAAGCAGGAATGGGCTATCTTATTATCAGCGAAATCAAAGACCTTTAGTTGGTGATGGAGTGCAGGAATTTGCAGGCACAATCGGAATGGGTATGCTGGATTCGACAATATGCGACATTTATCTTGTTAATGCATCTGCGGCGGTTACTGGCAGACCCGTGTTGACCTTGTGCGTGGATGCCTATTCGGGAATCGTATGCGGTTATAGCCTATCATGGGAAGGAGCGGTATATAGTTTGCGGAATTTGATGGTCAATGTGATATCAGATAAGGTGGAGCATTGCAGGAAGTTTGGCATTGAAATAACAGAGCAACAATGGCCATGCCTGGGATTGCCGTTAAAAATGGTAACAGACCAAGGGTCTGAGTATAAGGGATGCAATTTTGAGCAGATAGCGGATTTAGGCATTGAGTTAATCAATTTAAAGAGTTATCGGGCTGAACTGAAAGGACCAGTAGAAAAGGCGTTTGATACCATTCAGGGCTATATGGAGCCATATTTAAAGGGCTATGGCTATGTGGAGCCTGATTTTCAGGAGCGAGGAGCACATGACTACCGAAAGGATGCCTGCCTAACTCTCACACAGTATGAAACGATACTCTTGCATTGCATTATCTTTTACAACTCCAATCGTGTGCTTGAAGATTTCCGAATGACAGAGGAAATGATAGCAGATGATTTACGACCGATACCATGTGAGATTTGGAAATGGGCAGAGGAAAACTATGGAGCTAATTTCATTGATGTTGACAAGGAACAGATTGTATTGACATTACTTCCAAGAACCATTGCAAGATTCACAAGGAAAGGACTATCTGCGAACGGATTATTTTATCATAACAGACTGTATCAGGAGGACTATTTGGAAGGACGCTCATGTGAGGTGGCGTATGACCCAGACAGTTCTAATCGAGTTTGGCTGATTGAAAACGGGTCATATATTCAATTTGAGCTCATACAAAGCAGATTCAAAAACAAGTCATTGGAAGCGGTTGCGGGTATGAAATCAAAGCAAAGGCATCTGGTCAAGGCAGAGCAGGAGAACAAAACCCAAGCGGAGATTGACCTTGCACGCTCCATTCGGCTGATTACCGATGGAGTAAAGAAGAATGAGAATGTGTCTATTAAAAACATCAGGGAAAACAGGAAAAAAGAAGAAATCAAAGCACATAAAAATCATGTGAGGGAGGCGGGATTGTAAATGAGTATTTCAGATAATATGCCAAGGATGCTGATGGGAGATGAACTAATAGAGGCTGTAAGGGTTGTACCTGATTATGATGCTGCAATCCGAACTAAGTCACAAGCAGAGCGATTATTAGCATTAAATGATGTATGTTCGTTGTATCTGCCGTCAGTGATGGGAACAGAGATATACGCAAAACTTTATTTGGCATTGGTGAGAAGTCTTAAGAAGAAAGAGAGCAGGCTTTTGACCGTGCAAAGAAATATCAACGCCTCAGCTATCAGAACCAGAACGGAATCGTATGGCGGGATTTTAGGTGGCATTGATTGTTTGACCATCATCGGTGAGTCTGGTATCGGGAAATCAAGGAGCATAGAGCGGGCGGTTTCGCTATTAGAGGGAGAGAGTGTGATAGAACTGACAGAACCCTTTGCAAAAATCATACCTGTACTGAACATACAGTGTCCGTATGATGCAAGCTGTAAGGCAATGCTTCTATCAATCTGCAAAAAGGTAGACGAAGCATTAGGGACAAATTATTATGAGATGCAGATTCGGAGCAGAGCCGCTACCAATATGCTCATTGTTTCTGTTGCACAAATGATGATAAATCATTGTGGATTGCTCATCATTGATGAAATCCAGAATCTGGTCAAGCATAAAGCGGGAGTACAGTTGATAGCGATGCTGACACAATTATTGAATGAAAGCGGAGTGGCGGTCGTAATGGTAGGCATACCCGAAGTAGTTCCTTTTTTTGAGAGTATAGATTATCTGGCCCGCAGAACCGTGGGATTGAATTATGAAAGATGTGCCTATGACAGGTTCTTTTATGATTTTTGCAACGAACTATGGAAGTATCAGTATGTTTCAAACGAAAGTGAGATTTCAGATGCGATTATCCATTATCTGTATGAACATTCGGCGGGCAAGCTGTCAAATGTGATTTTTCTGTTTTACACCGCACAGGAAATCGGAATATTGAATGGGCGGGAGTGCATTGATATATCCTCATTGGAAGAAGCATACCAACGCATGAGGATGTTGCACTCACATATTCAGCCAGATGTACGAGTGAGGGCTACAACGAATATTCGAAAGCGGAAAACAAGCAAGCAGGTCCTGACCCAAACGAAAAATATTTATGATCCAGGCGAAGCCTGGACCATAAATGATTTTTCGTTCAGTGAAGCCGCGAAGGAAGCGAAAAGCCGTAATTTGGATGTTTTAGTGATACTGACAGAGCATATTTCAATTACAGAATTGGAGGTGTGATATGATAGCGTATTTTCCGAGATTGTTTGAAGATGAACTGATATATAGCTTGTTTGCACGGTTTTACTCCGATACAGGATTTTTAGTATATAGGGATGCAGCGGAGCTTTTATTTCAGAACCCGTATTACAGACCATCTATTGAATTGATAAATAATCTTACGGTTGATGCTACAGAACTGTTGGAGAAGCAAATGCCGCTGGAGCAGATAATCGAAAAGCATACCATGCTTCCAGCGTATATCAGATTTATGCAAAAAGAGAGACGAAATGCAGTTTATCAGACTTTAGTGCATCAGGGCGGGAATAAAAATATATTTCCCAAGATTGCCAAGACCAATGAGAAACGCTATTTGAGATATTGCCCGCTCTGTTCGGAAGCGGACAGACAGAAACATGGAACCACCTATTGGCACAGGGCACATCAGCTTGTAGGTGTAAATATCTGTGTGAAACATCAGGTGTATTTGCAAAATTCCGATGTTGCTATTTCAGGGAGCGGTTCGCCAGATTTTTTCAATGCAGAGCAGTTCGTTCCAGAGCAGGAACAGCCAAGGCGTTGCTACAATCATAAAGAACTGGAATTAGCTGAATATATCATCAAGGTATTTGATGCACCTTTGAATTTGAAAAACGAGATTCGGATAGGAGAGTTTTTGTCAAGTCGGGTTCCAGCAGATAAGTATTATTCTGATTCGGGGGCACAACGGGATGTTCAGCTATTGCATAATGAATATGCAGGATTTTATAAAGATTTCTTATCAGATAACATCCTAAATCCCGTACAGCTGCAGAAACTGTTGTGCGGAAAGCGATTGTCAATGTATGAAATATGCCAGTTTGCATTTTTCTTGGGAATCAGCACAGAGGACTTGATAAATGTAGGCTCTGAAAAGATTGATAGTAAACGATGCCAGATATATGAGGCAGTATCACGGAAATTAGGGATTGATATAGAAACCGTACAGCGAATTGATGATGCTATTGCGGAGCAGGAGCGATTGATGCAATTCAGGCATGTAAAATCAAAACGGAGTGAGGTATGGAACGTCATGGATGCAGAACTGCTTCCGAAAGTAAAAGAAGTATGTTCGACATTATATAATGGTGACGGAGAACGGAGCCGCCCTGCAAAGGTCGGCGTGCAGACGGTACAGAGAATGTTGGGTCTGCCTGATAAGCGATTAGATAAACTGCCAATGAGCAGAGACGAAATCAATAAATGGATGGAAACACAAGCCCATTATTGGGCGAGGGAGCTTGTTTGGGCGGTGAAAGAGATTGAAGATGAAGGGCAACCTTTAAACTGGAAACATGTGCGGGTCCTGACGAATCTCAGAAAGAGCAATGTGGAAGTGGCACTATCGGAGCTGAAGCCGATGGATGAAAGAGTATTTCAAATAGTGAAAGGCTTATTGTAAAAGCGGTTAAAAAGGGAGGAAAGGAATATGTTGTTAATAGTATTTATTTATGGTATGGGTTTATTTTTCGCATTTTGTATCGTGTTGTTTTTGATTAAAATGGTATTCAAGCTGTTATCATTGCCGTTTATTTTGATAAAAAAACTGTTTGGGAATGATATATAACATAGGGTACATACGAGATTGACCAGAGCCGACAGGGCTGTTCTAACCAAAAAAAATGAATGGATCTGCGCTAAAGCGCAGACCCACTCATTTTTTTAGTTCTTGCACATCTATAGGCTTAAAAAATTCTTCAAAATCGACATTAAATATTTCCCGCAATGCGATAATCATATCCACGGTCGGATTATTCAAGCCGTGTTCGACATATTGGAATTTAACGATTTCTACAAACTGAAAGTTTCACTTCTCATTATCAAGTTCTAATAACAATTTTACACCTAA
>CAMBAN010000088.1 GCA_945864145.1 uncultured Lachnospiraceae bacterium
GGAAAACTGCTCTCTTTCGCATTTTCTGTCTGTGGATAATAAAAATTAACCGGAACCTCTCTATTTGAGCCATCTGTTTCAAAGCTCTCTGCTCGACTCTCATCTACCAGAATCGCAGACGCCATTCCTACTTCATAGTCTCCACTTGTCTCAAGCCCTTGATATCCCGTAAACAGGAATGCCGGTATCAGAGAAACTGCAAGAATCAACACTCCAACAACTGCATTCAACACTGCACCTGCCTTTGATTTGTCCCCCTGTACTTTTTTTCGATTTACCAGATAGCTTATCGATGCTGTCACGATACGAATTACCAGCATCAAAAAGCACATGCGAAAACGAAAGTCCAATGCAACTTGTGGCAACAAAAGTGCCATGATAAAAACAGCTAATTCTACTGCTCTTATAAGCATCCTATTCTTCAGCCACTGATTCTTTTCCTTTTGCTTTGTAAATGTAATAATAAGTAACGCAAGCTCTGCAATGATAAATATGCATAATAAAAATCCCATTTTTTCATCCTTCCTTTCTTTGATAGAATGAATATAAATGAGATTTTTAGGTATTACAATATTAGAATAGGTAAGATGCATTTTTTATAGTGTCAGATGCATCATCCAGCTTATAATTCTCAGCCTGAGACATAAAAAGCTTATAATACAGGCTATCCGTCTTTTTCATCAGATTGTCATGCGTGTCAAAATCTGAAATTGTTCCACCATCAATGATAAGGATTTTATCACAAAATACAGAGGAAGACATTCTGTGAGAAATATAAATAGCAGTCTTATCTTCTACCAAAGAATTGAATTTTTCATAGATTTCTGCTTCTGCAATCGGATCAAGTGCAGAAGCCGGCTCATCTAAAATGACCATGCTTGCATCCTTGTATAGTGCCCTTGCAATCGCAATCTTCTGCCCCTGTCCACCGGAAAGCTCGATACCGTCTTCATCATATTCCTTACCAAATTGACTTTTTATTCCATGAGGCAGTTCCTTAATCTTTTCAGCAATACCAACTTCCTCTAAAAGCTTTCCTACACGTTGAACATCACTTCCTACACTTTTGCAGGATACATTTTCTTCAATGGTAAAATTAAATAGTCTGTAGTCCTGAAATATTGCTGAGATTTCTTCCATATAAGAATGATAATCATATTCCAAAATATTTCTGCCATTAATCAGGATTTCTCCACTATCCGGCTTATACATTCTACAGATAAGCTTTACAAGTGTTGATTTTCCGGCACCGTTTAGTCCTACAATAGAGATTTTTTGTCCTCTCTTTATTTCAAAGGAAATATTATTTAATACCGACTTTTCTGCTTTTGGATAGGTAAAGGTTACCTTTCTGAATTCTACTGTTTCTACAGGACCTTCAAAAATGACACCATCGTCACTTTTTGTCTCTTCTTCAAGGCTCATAAATTCCTCATATGGCTCCAAATAGCTTGCCTGCTGCATCAGATTTACGATTTCTGAACCAACTGTTGAAATGGTATCAGCAAACGTAACAGCGGAGCTTACATACATCCCCAAAGAGCCAAGCGACAGCTTTTTACCCAGAAAATCTGTAATTGTTCTGATTCCTACATAGGCATAAGTAAACGCAGATACAAATTCACACACTGCTCCCATCGCTCCGATACCCATACCGATATCCCTATAAGCCGCATAAAATTCATCGCAGGTCGCAGATGCATCCTCCAGTATTCTTCCTGTTATCATATGCTCCATTTCATAAAGACGGATTTCTTTCTGCACCTGTTTTCCCAAAGCAATATCAAAATAATATCCAAATCGTCGGTTAATCGGAATAATCTCTGCCATCGTCTTAACAATTCTTGTTGAGGATGATTTATAACAAAACAGAATGAGCATAGACGCAATCACAATTGTAATCAAAAGAATTGGTCCCAGCGTAGCCATGATTGCTACAAGCCCTACCAGGGTAAGAATGCCGCTAAGTGCATTAACAAGAGTTGTTACAAATCCAACAATAGCATTTTGATTATGAATGGCAAAAACTGCTCTTTCTTTCAAATCAAGATAATAAGGGTTCTCCAGATAAGAGTATTCCAAATTCATGATTTTTTCTCCGAGTTGCCAGACCATCGTATCTGAAAGCCATTTCTTTTTTGCATCTGTATAGCGTTTGATTACATTTTGTAAAAGCTTCACCAGTACATTGTTCCATACAATCGCCGAACCAAAAAGAATTAATCTGGCTACTGCTTTTTCTCCAATCAGCTCATCAATTAAGAGCTTTGGAAGAATGATATTCAGTATGATTTGTGCCGAAGAAATCAAAGCACTCAATATAACAACCAAAATATAGGCAGGTGATGTTTTCCATGCCATTTTTAAAAAAATAAGGATGTTTTTCATGCTGTCTGTTCCTCCTGTGTCTGATAATATTTTCCCTGAACGACAAACATGTCATAATATAAGCCTTTCTTTTCCATTAGCTCTTCATGGGTACCATATTCCTTTACGCCCTCATTATCGAAAAGTGCAATCTTATCGCAGAATTTTGTACTTGCCAAACGATGGGATACATAAAGTGCAGTTTTTCCTTCAACAAGTTTACTAAATCCTTCATAAATCTCAGTTTCTGCAAGTGCGTCAAGTGCCGCGGTAGGCTCATCCATAATTACCATTGGTGCATTTTTATACAAAGCTCTTGCAATCGCCAGTTTCTGTCTTTCACCACCCGAAAAATCTGTACCATTCTCGTCGACTACTTTTAACATCATCTGGTTCAGTCCTTGCTCAAAATTAAGCACTTTTTCCCTGAGTCCAACACTTTCCAATGCTTCATAAACAGATGTCTCATCCTCTTTTTCAGCCGTGCAGGTCACATTCTCTTCAATTGTAAATGCTAAAATATTGAAATCCTGAAAAACAGTTCCAAACATGCTGTACAGACATTTTTTACTATATCTTGAAATATCAATTCCATTTATATAAATGTGTCCTTTGGTTGGTGCAAAAAGACCGCAAATCAATTTAACAAAGGTAGATTTTCCGGCACCATTCACACCTACCACTGCCAGTCTTTCTCCTGCATGGATTGTAAAACAAAAATCCTTGAAAATATCCTTTTCCGTATTGGGATATCGGAAGGTCACATGGTCAAATACGATTTCTACCTTTTCAGGTACTTCTGTAATCTCTCCCTCTTCAATCAGCTTCTCATCTAAAAACTTAAAAAAGTCGTCTACATACTGTCCTTCATTGCGTACAAAAGCAAGGTCTTCACCAATTCGGAGCATATTAGTCATTAAGCTTATAATCAGCGTGGTATACATGGTAAATGAGCTTATGGAAAGACCATTATATGCTTTATAAATCAAGATTCCGTACATAACGACATTAGTCAAAAATAACGTAAGCAGTGCTGCAAAACCATTTACGAACTCTCTATTTGCTATTTTCCTGTTGATTTCGGTAACACTTTCTATCTCATTTCTATAATTGATAAGAATTCGTTCTCTTAAATCAAATATTCTAATGTCCTTACCAAAGGTAAAATCATTGGTTGTACCTTTATAGTAATCTCTTTTTCTTTCTGCTTTTGTCAATTCTTCCTTCTTACTGTATTGAAAATCATGCGTGTTTTTGGAAACCCACATCGTTACCGCTACATGTAAAATAATCGCCAGTAAAACGAAAGGACTTAAAAAGCAGGTATAGACCATCATACCGACACAACTGAGAATTTCAGCAGGCAGCAAAGAAATCTTTCTACCCACGCCTTCCATACCATGTTCATTGTCATTGCAGGCATTCATAGCCTTCAGGTTTTTCTCATAAAAGGTCGCATCCTCCACATATTGATAATCCATGGTCTGAATTTTATTGCACAGTCTTCCTAAAAAGATAAGCCTGATTCTCATATTTTCAGCCTGAATTGTCTGATTTAGTGTTTTTGTAAAAAAGGTCAATAATGCTGCTACCACAAAATAGGCAGACATTGCATAAACCAAGGTTCTTGCTGCTTCTTCCTTTTCTACTTCGATAATCCCTATGGCAATTTTAGGTAAAATGACTGCCATAAAAGGATAAATAGTTGCAAAAACAGTATAAAAAAATATTCTTTTTACCTGTCCTCTATTTGCTGCCGTTGCTTCTTTGATAAATCGCTTCAGCATCGGTATCACTTTATAATTTGTCGTCATCTTCTTTTCTCCCAGTCTGAATGTATCTTTGTAAAATCACATAAAAAACAATACTTGCCATTTAAAACTATGTCAACCTGTTTTTTCCATTTTCTTCTTGACTTTCCTTTACATAATGTTTATACTCAGGCTAAATTGAATTAATCTTCAGGGCAGGGTGCAATTCCCTACCGGCGGTATAGCCCGCGAGCCGTAAGGCATGATTCGGTGAGACTCCGAAGCCGACAGTAAAGTCTGGATGAAAGAAGAAACGTTATTTACAGCCATCGGATTTTGGGTGTTTTTTAGGTATTATCAGCTCTGGAATTTTTATATTCCGGAGTTTTTTTATATAACCCTATCACCCTACCTTTCGCGATACTTTGCCCTGGACAACTTTGTTCAGGGCTTTTTTGATGATTATTAGAAATAGCTACCTGACAGACTATGCCCAACACAACGAAGAAAGGACTGATTACATGAATGACTTTGATTATATGAAACTTGCTTTAGAACTGGCGAAAAAAGGATGTGGCTTTGTTTCCCCAAATCCCATGGTAGGAGCTGTGATTGTAAAGGATGGACGCATGATTGGAAGCGGCTACCATGAAAAATATGGATCCTATCATGCAGAAAGAAACGCACTTGCATCTTGTACGGAATCACCTGCCGGCGCCACAATGTATGTGACTTTGGAGCCTTGCTGTCATCACGGAAAGCAACCTCCCTGTGTGGATGCCATTTTAGAAGCCGGCATAAGCAGAGTGGTCGTTGGCTGCGGTGACCCGAATCCACTTGTTGCAGGGAAAGGTATCAACATCCTGCGAAAAAATGGAGTCCTTGTCACAGAACATGTGCTGGAAGAAGAATGTCGAAAACTAAATGAAGTCTTTTTCCATTTTATCCAGACCAAACATCCCTATGTTGTTATGAAATATGCCATGACGCTGGACGGAAAAATTGCTACCTATACCGGTGCTTCCAAATGGATTACTTCGGAAACTGCCCGCGCACATGTACATACACAAAGGCATCGTTATCGTGCTATCATGGCAGGAGTCGGAACTGTCCTTGCTGATAATCCTCTCCTTACCTGCCGCATGGAAGGTGGTCGTAATCCGATTCGAATTATTTGTGATACCAGACTGCGTACCCCTCTTGACTCACAGATTGTCCAGACTGCAAGAGAAGTACCGACTATCCTTGCAACCGGCTGTGAGGAAAAAGAAAATCACCTTCCATTCGAAAAAGCAGGCTGTCAAATTCTTGTGGTCCCCCAGGAAAACGGGCACCTTAATCTTTCAATCCTTATGCAGCTTTTAGGAGAACAGGGGATTGACAGTGTTTTACTGGAAGGAGGCGCTACCCTAAACTGGTCTGCTTTGCAAAGTGGTATCGTACAAAAAGTACAGGCCTACATTGCTCCCAAGCTCTTTGGTGGAGAACAGGCAAAATCTCCTATCGGCGGCTTAGGCTTTCCAACTCCGTCAGATGGTGTGTTACTAAAAAATGTAACTGTACAGCCACTGAAAACGACCAAAAATGACGTCAGTGTCACATTTTCAAATTCTGCTCAAATAACGGAAACAGACTTACTAACTGACTTTTTCATAGAAGGTGAGGTTGATAACCATGTTCACAGGAATCATTGAAGAAATCGGTAAAATTACTCATCTGCAAAAGGGAACTCATTCTGTCAGCCTGCACATTCAGGCAAAAGTGGTATTAGAACAATTAAAAATTGGCGACAGTGTTGCTGTTAACGGTGTATGTCTGACAGCTACTTCTATAGATACCCATGGATTCACCGCAGATGTTATGCATGAAACCTTAAATCGTTCCTCTCTTTGTAAAGCTGCATGTGGCAGCTTCGTAAATCTGGAGCGTGCTATGCCCACAACAGGTCGTTTTAACGGTCATATTGTAGCCGGTCATGTAGACGATATGGGAAAGATTATTAACATCCAACGTGACGATACTGCAATCTGGTATACCATTCAGGCATCAGAATCTGTCATGCGCTATATTGTGGAGAAAGGTTCCATCACCATTGACGGTATCAGCCTTACTGTCGCAAGCCTGTCTGCGGATTCTTTCCGCGTGTCCGTCATCCCGCATACTGCACGTGTTACCACACTTGGTATGCGCAAGACAGGTGATATCGTGAACCTTGAAAGCGATATTCTTGGAAAATACATAGAAAAACTACTGACACCTGCCGCACCACCCAGGCAGCAAAACAAGCTGTCACGTGAGTGGCTTGCAACATATGGTTATTAATCACAGGAGGTACCTTACATGTTTACTTACAACACAATTGATGAAGCGCTGGAAGCACTTCGCGCCGGACAAATCATTATGATCACGGATGATGAAAACAGAGAAAATGAAGGAGACTTCATCTGTGCTGCCGAATTTGCCACCACAGAAGCTATTAATTTTATGGCAACACATGGAAAAGGCTTGATTTGCATGCCTATGTCTGAAGCCTTTGTCCAAAAGCTTCAAATCCCGCAAATGGTAAATCAGAATACTGACAATCACGAAACAGCCTTTACCGTTTCTATTGACCATGTCAGCACTACAACAGGAATTTCTGCTGCTGAGCGCTCAATCACTGCAATGAAATGCATAGCAGACGACGCCAAACCGGAAGATTTTAGAAGACCGGGACACATGTTTCCATTGCTTGCCTGTAAAAATGGCGTATTGGAACGCAACGGACATACAGAAGCCACTGTTGATTTGTGTCGCCTTGCAGGACTCAAGGAATGTGGACTTTGTTGTGAAATTATGAAAGAGGATGGCACCATGATGCGTACTCCTGAGCTGATTTCCCTTGCCAGGCGCATGAATCTGAAGTTCATAACTATCAAGGCTTTACAGGCATATCGAAAGCAGCATGAAAAGCTGATCGACCGTGTTACAGTAACTAAAATGCCTACCAAATATGGTGAATTCACAGCTTATGGATATGTCAATCGTTTAAATGGAGAACATCATGTTGCATTGGTAAAGGGTGATATTGGAGATGGAAAGGATGTGTTATGCCGCGTTCACTCTGAATGTCTGACAGGCGATGTCTTTGGTTCTCTGCGCTGCGACTGTGGTCAGCAATTTGCTGCTGCCATGTCACAAATTGAACAGGAAGGTCGTGGCATCCTACTCTATATGCGTCAGGAAGGTCGTGGCATTGGACTCATAAACAAGCTCCGCGCTTATGAGCTTCAGGAACAGGGAATGGATACCTTAGAAGCTAATCTTGCCCTTGGCTTTGCAGGTGACGAACGTGAATATTACATTGGTGCGCAAATTCTACGTGACCTTCATGTAAAAACACTACGTCTTCTCACAAACAACCCTGACAAAGTATATCAGTTAGAAGAATTCGGTATGGAAATTTCAGAACGTGTACCTATCCAGATGCATGCTACTGCCTATGATTTATTTTATTTGAAAACAAAACAGAAAAAGATGGGACATATTTTATCCTATTAAAATAAGAAGAAAATACAGAAAGGATTTGATATTATGAAAACTTATGAAGGAAATCTTGTTGCCAATCAAACTATAAAAGTAGGAATTGTCGTTGCGCGTTTTAACGAGTTCATTACCTCAAAGCTCCTTGGAGGTGCCATGGATGGGCTGCTTCGCCATGATGTCAGGGACGAAGATATTCATGTAGCTTGGGTTCCGGGTGCATTTGAAATTCCTCTGATTGCTTCCAAAATGGCTAAAAGCGGAAAATATGATGCCATCATCTGCCTTGGTGCTGTTATCCGTGGTGCTACCAGTCATTACGATTATGTCTGCAGTGAAGTATCTAAGGGAATTGCTCATGTTTCCTTAGAAAGTGACATTCCTGTCATGTTCGGTGTTGTAACTACAGAAAATATCGAACAGGCCATTGAACGAGCAGGTACAAAAGCGGGCAATAAAGGCTACGATTGTGCACTTGGTGCAATTGAAATGGTAAATCTGATTCGTGGTATTGAAACAGCCTAACTTTTACATGTCCCCTTCTTACCACCAAAGTGGTAAGAAGGACATGCCACTTCACTTCCTCTTAATCCAAAATTTTCAGTAAGCTATCATATGCCAAGGTAAATGCTTCCATTCCTGACATTGCCTGTGTTTTTGCTTTTTGTATACTTATTCCTTCTTTTTCCAGTTCTGCAAATCCATAAAAATCAAACAGATGCGGCTCCAGAGAAAGAAAACCACAATAGCCGGAACAACACTGCCATCCGACATTTTGGCATCCTTTACATGAAAATATACAATATATTCCTTTAGTAACTGATACGCCTCCCATGTATTTTCCTTTGCCTGCACAAAATTTGCAAAATCCCAGAAGTCCATGAAGTAATGGGGTTTACAAGCTATGATTATTTTTTCAATATTGACTGGTGTTTCCCCCAGTCAATATTGAAAAAAATAGTGCATGCGTCGGCATGCACTGTTTTTATTATTCTGCTTTTTCAGCTTCTTCTTTCGTTCGATGTACGGTTCCTTTTGGATGATGTGGCGGCGCATAGATAGAAGACACTTTTAAAGGACACATACCGACATTTATCACGTTGTGCCAGGTTCCCGCCGGCACAAAAACAACATCTCCAGCACACATCGTTTGTTGATATTCCAACTGTTTTTCACATTTTCCTATTTTTACCAATGCTTTTCCCTGTTCCACTCGAATGACCTGATCTGTTTTTTCATGCATCTCGACTCCTATTTCTCCACATCTTGGAATACACATAAGTGTCATCTGTAAGCATTTCCCGGTCCAAAATGCAGTTTGAAAATTTTGATTTTCGCTTGCCTCACATGGTATATTTGCTACAAATGGATTTGGTCCATAATCTGTTTGTTTCAAACAATTTCTCCTATTCATAGATAGTTCCTCATTTTGAATTTATACTATCGTATGCAGAGTAAAAATGAACGATACAGGTAGCAATATATCTAATCAAGATTTTTCAAAAATGCTTTCATCATAAATGCACAAAAATATGGAAATGTATATATATTGTTTGCATATCCAACATTATTATAGCCAAGCTTTATTCCATGTTGTATCTCACTGTAATTCTCATTTTTTATTAATTTTACCAAAGACTTAGAGCTGTCATTGTTTGATTTTACTTCTACTGGAATTAGTTCATTCCTGGTTCTAACAAAAAAATCTTCTTCCAGCGTTGAATTTTCTTTTTTATAATAAAACAGTCCCAAACCTTGCTTCATAAATGCTTCAGCCACAAAATTTTCATAAAGTGCCCCTTTATATACTCCAAGATTTTTATTTACTCTCAAATCTTCTTGTGCTTCTTCATCTATTGCAGAAACTAATAATCCGGTATCAGGATAATATAGCTTATACTTACTCTCATCTGTATTTCCCTTTAATGGCAACTCGGGAAAAATCAAACAGTTACATTCTATAATTACTCCTGCATCAACTAACCATTCAATGCATCCCGTATATTCCCTGGACCTGGCATTTTTCTCAATTTTACTAAACTGGAATTTCTTATTTTCTTTTGCCAACTGCGCTGGCACACTTCTATATACACTTATTATCTTTGTCTGATCTAATCCTTCAGCATATTTTCTTACGTCCTCCTCATAGTCCAGTCTAATCTGTTCCTGAGTTTCTAAGGAATTCGAAAATGTTCCTGTTTCAATATATCCTCGTACTACATCCGGCATTCCACCAAGCACGCAGAAATCAAAAAATAGCGATCTATATACACTTAGCTCCGTTTCACTAAATGGAGTCAATGCAATCATATGCTTTAAAATATCTTGTATTTGTCCGTCATGATATCCCTTAGCCCACAAAAATTCCTCAAAATCCATAGAAAACATCTCATAGTCTGTTTTGTTTCCTACACTATTACTATGAATTTTTTTATAATTGATTCCCAGCATCGATCCGCTGCATATCACATCATATTTCCCATCTAATCGAAAAGACTTCAGAGTTGTTGCAACATCAGGATACTCCTGAATCTCATCAAAAATAATGATTGTTTCTCCCGGGACAAAACGAATTGATGGATTTACAAGAGTTATATTCTTTATTACTGTTTCAACATCGTATCCATCACTCACTATTGTCCTATACTTTTTATCCAATACAAAATTTATATACACTACATTGCTATAGTTTTCATTCGCAAAATGCAAAATCGATTCGGTCTTTCCAATTTGTCTGGCACCTTTTACGATTAATGGTTTATGGGCTGAATCGTTCTTCCACTGAATCAGGAACTCATCTATCTTTCTTTTAAAATACATGTTTTCCACCTCCTAATTCAAAGTTTATCACAAAAAATATCCTATTCAACATTATTTCTCACGTTTTATAAGCGTTTTGTCCTTGATTTTTCACGTTTTTTAAAAGCATTTCCACGCTTTTCTCACATTTCATGTTGTTATTCAAATATTGATAGAATCGTACGCTTTGAGTATAATAATAGTATGAAAAGAACTTCTAATCGTTCAGAGCAAAGGCTCTTTCGCAAAGAAGTTCTAAGTTTCATACAGGAAAAAGCTAAAGCTTTTTCAGCTCTATTTGAACAGCCTATGGCTGCATGGAGATTAGTGTGAAAAGAAAGGAAGTGGTAATATGTCAATTACAGCAGCAGAAGACGTTTTTATTACAAAAAACGGAAAAATAGTCGCAAAACTGACAAACCCACATCAAGATAGAGTAAAAACCGCAAAATCTTTATTTAGGATTTTACCTAAAGACGCTGATATCGAAACTACAAAAGCTGAAAGATTAGGTGCAAAATAATTTTGTTAAAATAATGGAAGCAGATGCTTCGCGAAACGAGGAATAGTATGGCATACGCAATGATACATTTTATAATTGCAAATGAATTTGCAAAGGATTTAGAAATAGAAGATAAACCAATTTTTTTATTAGGAAGTATTGCACCGGATGCTGTTCATGCAAGAGAAGATTTTAATCTTGTATTAAAAGCAGACAGTCATTTTATGCAACGTGAAGCAAAATGGGGTGAGGTCATTACCGAAGAACCTATGGTCATTTGGTATAATCATATGAAGGAGGCTTTTGAACAAAGAATAAAAAACGCCAAAACGCAAAAGGAACAATTATTTCTAAAGGGTTATTTTATTCATATTCTTACAGATATTTTCAATTCCAAGCTTTTTTACGGACGATATCTCGCAAAATACGGTGTTGAAAATGTATTATCATTCCGGGAAAAATATAAAACAGAATGTATCAAACAGGATAACTATCTTTATCACACTTATCCGGATAGCCAGGTAGTTATGGATAGCTTACAAAAGGCTTTGAAAGAAGACTTGTCAGAGGAATTATTATCAGATTTACAGTTAAATTGTTATCTATCAAAAGATAATCTGACAGATGCCGCAGAATATCAGATACATATGCTTGAAGCCTCCCCAAAGGGCTCC
>CAMBAN010000089.1 GCA_945864145.1 uncultured Lachnospiraceae bacterium
TACGACTTCTGCAAATAGCTGTCCTGTCCTTGTTCTGTCTGTACCACTAAAGGTTCTTCCTGCGTCAGATAATAAGTCTGATTTTTTATCACCTCTGTCGCAGTACTATAATCTGCAAAAAATCCTTCTAAGTAGCTTTTGTATTGCTTTCTTTCCTTTGCCGTCAGCTCATGCTGGATATCCATTTCTTCTCTTGTCTGTATGAATTGATGCAAAACATCCAGATTTCCCCATAAGTCCATACATAAAAACTGGATACTTTCACCCAGGTCATTGATATACTGCATCTGTATGTAAGCATCCTTTGACTGCTCTGCTGCCGCTGTCCAGCCTTCTTTTACGCAAAAGGTTACTCCCGCTTTTGCATTTTGGTACACATCCGTATCTGCTGTTTGCGTAAAATGCACTTCATCCATGATCTGTTGCATTTTATTCAGGACATCCTCCGGTATATCTGCTGCGTAATAGCGTAACGTAAAATTGTATACCTGATTTCCCTTAATCGTGTAATACTGTACATATGAAATCTGTTTATCCTCAGAAGCTCTGCCAAACAACAAACGCACATATTTTGCATCTGCTGTTTCAAAAATATCCATTCCGTCCATGGTATATCCATAGGACTCATAGCTTTCTGAAATAGTATTGCCAAAACTAATCATTGTCTCATCTGATAAGGATTTCATATTGTAAATATAAGCAACATCCTGATTTTCTACTACTGTGACCACAATTTCATAGGAATTGTCCTTTGCAACAGCATCTAAAACAATTCCTGCATTTTGAAAAGATTCTTCGATTTGTGTTTTATCTGCTCCGACTTTTTCCAAATAGAGCGTATCATCCTCATCGATAGTCTGCCCTAAAATATAACAATCAGCCGGCAGCATAATAGAAAAATGCTCTGTTTCCACTGACACATCTGTCACATTTTCCTCTTGCGCACATACACTGCCGACTGTCCCCAGTAATAAGCAAATCCATGTGAGCCAATAGCATACTTTCTTCTTCATGGTTCATATCCCTTTCACTGCCCGTTTCATCTTTGCCTTCAATCGCTGTAATGCATTATCTGTCGCTTTTTCATCTCGTCCAAGGACTTTGGCGATTTGTGCATAAGACATTCCTGTCACATACAGGTCTAACACTTGCTTTTCAAAGCTGCTAAGCTCTTTCTCTATCATTGCCTCTATGGTTTCTAAATTTTCCTTATCTATCACTATTTTTTCAGGATTGCTTTCTTCCTGTGCCGTCAATACCTGAATAAGTTCTCCCTGCTTATCGCCACCATCTTGCTCCGATATATCTGCATATAAAGAAATATAGGAATTAAGCGGTGCATGTTTTTCTCTTCCGGATGCCTGTACTGCTGTATACATCTGTCTGGATACACACAAGTCAGCAAAAGTAAGAAAGCTTGCATCTCTTCCGGCATCATAATCTCTGATTGCCTTAAATAAGCCTATCATACCTTCCTGTATTAAATCATCCTTATCTGCTCCCAAAATGAACATGGACTTTGCTTTTTTGCGTACCAGATTTTTATATTTGTCTATCAGATAATCCGCTATGTCCGTCTCTCCATCACGAATACGGTCTATTAATTGTTCATCTGAATATAACTCATATTCACTCGCTTTCACAGGCTCCTCCTTTTACGAAAGGCGTTGTCTTACGATTTCATAGGCAAGCACACCTGCTGCTACTGATGCATTCAGAGAGTCAATATCTCCCTTCATAGGTATCGATGCAATAAAATCGCACTTTTCCTTTACCAGTCTGCCTACTCCTTCTCCTTCATTGCCTATCACAAGTCCGATTGGTCCCTTCAAATCTAACTGATACATAGTTGTACCGCCCATATCTGCACAGACAAACCACATACCTTCCTTTTTCAAATCTTCAATAGTCTTTGCCATATTGGTCACACGTGCTACCGGTGTATAATTCAGTGCACCTGCCGAAGTTCTTGCAACAGTTGCTGTCAGACCTACCGCTCTGTTTTTTGGAATAATGACACCATGTGCTCCGCATAGATTGGCAGTACGGATGATAGCACCAAGATTGTGAGGATCTTCTATATTATCCAACAGGAAAATGAAAGGTGGCTCTTCCTTCTTTCTTGCTGCTTCCAAAATATCCTCCACTTCAGCATACTCATACGCTGCTGCCATGGCGATAACACCTTGATGTTTGCCTGTTTTGCTCATCTGATCCAGGCGTTCCTTTTCTACGAATTTGACAATTGTGTCATGTTTTTTTGCTTCTCTTTTAATAGTCTGTACCGGTCCATCCTGCACACCATCCTGAATGTACACCTTGTCGATTGGCTTTCCGGAACGAAACGCCTCAATGACCGCATTTCTTCCTTCTATTGTAAATTCTTCGTATCCCATGTTTTTCCTTTCTTTTTGACTCTGTAACTATAAGGTTATCTCACAAAGCTCCATTGCTCTTTGTATCAGAAAGAGCATACGCTCCATATTATCCGAGAGATACAAGTACCCGCAAAGTGCCTCAAAGCCTGTTGCTTTTCTGTAATCAGACAGAGAGGCATTTTTTGCAGAGGAATGAATTTTGGTGTTTTTTCCTCTCCTGTAAATATCCTTTTCCTCTTCTGTCAGTTCCCCATCAAGTGCTTCAATCATAGCCGCCTGCGTTCCTGCACAGACAATTTTTGTGGTATGCTTATGCAACGTATTGGCAGCCCTTTGTCCTTTTTCTACAATTAAGGTACGGATGACAATCTCAAAAGCCACATCTCCAATATATGCCAAGGTCAATGGAGAGTAAGTTCTGATATCCACCTCACTCTCCCCAAACTGCTTGTGAAGCTGATGTAATAAGCTTAATTCATTTTCCATTTTACACCCTCTCGTGTATCCTCTAAAACAATTCCTTTTTCTAATAATTCGTTACGAATGGCATCTGCCAATGTAAAGTCCTTTGCTTTCTTTGCAGCCTTTCTTTCTTCAATCTTTTCCAGGATATAGGCTTCCATTTCAGCATCCACACCGCTGTTTTCCTGTTTTTTCGCATGAGCTGTGGTAAGGTCTAAGGAAAGAACCTCATCAAAGCTCTTTGCAAGTGCATACTTGGTCGAATCACTGATATCAGCCTTTAACATATCATATAAAACTGTAATGGCCATGGAACTATTTAAATCATCGCACAAAGCTGCTTCGAATTTTTCTCTATAGAGTTTGAAGCTTTCTTCATCCACTGAACCGTTTTGGTCTAAGGACGCAATCTTCTTTACTAATTTATCGTATGCTGCGCTCATATTATCAAGCACTTCATAAGAGAATTCCAAAGGCTTACGATAATGAGACTGTAAGCAGAATAATCTGTAAACCAATGGGTCATAACCCTTTTCTTCCAGTAAGGAAACGGTTAAGAAATCTCCCTTAGACTTACTCATTTTACCTGATTTATCATTTAAATGGTGCACATGGAACCAGTAATTACACCACTTGTGTCCAAGATAAGACTCACTCTGCGCAATTTCATTGGTATGATGAGGGAAAATATTATCCACACCACCACAATGGATATCCATATATTCTCCTAAATGCTTCATACTGATGCAAGAGCATTCAATATGCCAGCCAGGATATCCTGTTCCCCATGGACTATCCCATTTCAATTCCTGGTCATCAAATTTCGATTTGGTAAACCAAAGCACAAAGTCTGACTTATTCTTTTTATTTTCGTCCTCGTCTACATCATCTCTTACACCAACTAAAAGCTCTTTTTCGCTCTGGCTGGAAAATACATAATAATCCTTCAGTTTGGAAGTATCAAAATAAATATTTCCACCGGCTTCATAGGCATAGCCTTTTTCTAATAAAACTGTAATCATATGAATGAACTCGCTGATACAGTTGGTTGCAGGCTCTACAACGTCCGGTCTTTTGATGTTTAGCTTGTTACAGTCAGAGAAAAAGGCATCTGTATAAAACTTTGCGATTTCCATAACTGTTTTGTGTTCTCTCTTTGCACCCTTTAGCATCTTATCTTCGCCTGTATCTGCATCACTTGACAGATGTCCTACGTCTGTGATATTCATAACACGCTTTACATCATAGCCTACATAGCGAAGTGTCTTCTCCAAAATGTCTTCCATAATGTAGCTTCGTAAGTTACCGATATGTGCGAAATGATATACGGTAGGTCCACAGGTGTACATTGCCACCTTTCCATCCTCATTTGGAATAAATTTCTCTACGTTTCTTGTTAAAGTATTATAAAATGATACCTTGTTTTCCATGTGTTTTTCCATGCCTTTCTTAATTCTCTTTCTTTAGCAGCTTTATCTCTCTTTCCAAATCCAAGATACGATTTGTCAGCTCTGAATTTGCTTTTTGCAGATTTTGGATATCCTCTTTTACAGGATCCGGTAAATCTGTCTGGTTCATATCCTCTCGTACCAGTCTCTTATTATCCCGTTTCACGATTCTGCCGGGTACACCAACTACGGTACAGTTTGGCGGTACAGCTTCAAGCACAACGCTTCCCGCTCCTACTTTGGAATTATCTCCTATGGTAAAGGAACCTATGATTTTTGCTCCGGCGCTGATCATCACATTATCACCTAAGGTTGGATGACGCTTTCCATGCTCTTTTCCGGTTCCACCGAGTGTTACTCCCTGATAAAGCGTTACATTATTACCGATAATCGCTGTTTCTCCAATGATAACTCCGTTTCCATGGTCAATAAACAGATTTTCCCCAATCTGAGCGCCCGGATGTATCTCAATTCCTGTTTTCCTTGCAGCCTTTTGGGATACCCATCTTGCCCAAAAATAATGTCCCTTCAGATACAGCTTATGCGCAACCCGATAGCTCATCATGACCTTAAAGCTAGGATATAAAAATACCTCCATATTAGAATGAATAGCCGGATCGCGCTCTCTGATAACTCTGATTTCATTTTTTACATTTTTAATAAATCCCACAACTACCAATCCTTTCGCCAAAATTGAAGCGATAAAAAAAAAGGATTACTTCATCAAGAGACGAAATAATCCGTGGTTCCACTCTCATAACAGACCTATGTCTGCCACTCAAAACACGTAACGTGTGTGAAACGTATCTTGCTAAGACAGGCGAGTACTCCTCTTCTGTCATTCACAAAATCTGCTCCCGGATGCACTTGGGCAAACCTACCATACTAAATGTGCTTTCAGCCAGTGACACATTCTCTCTGTAGCCTTTGGTCTGCTTACTTTTCCGTTCAAAGCATTTCCTTTTTTCTATTCTAATTTAGAATATGCAAATTTATCTGTTTTGTCAACTATTTTTCTAACGCAACTGCTGTGTTCAATGCAATTTCCATCATCTGTGTGAAGGAATTCTGTCTCTCCTCAGCTGTTGTTTCTTCACCTGTTACCAGGGAATCTGAAACAGTCAGAATAGCCAAAGCATTCTTACCTGCTCTTGCTGCATTCATGTAAAGAGCGGCTGCTTCCATCTCGATACAGAGTACGCCCATCTTCTGCCAGCCCTCATTTGCAGTTTTGTTATCACTATAGAAAGTATCTGAAGAAAGAATATTTCCTACATGATAACGGGCACCTAAAGTCTCTGATTGTGCTATCGCTTCTTTCATCAAAGGATAGCTTGCAATCGGTGCGAAAGTACCTGCAAGTCCAAACTGACTGCCGTAGTTTGAATTCGTACAAGCGCCCATACCGATAACGATATCTCTTACCTTTACATCCGGATTAATAGAGCCTGTCGAACCAATTCTCATGATATTATCTACACCAAAGATATTGAAAAGCTCATAAGAATAAATACCAATGGTTGGCATACCCATTCCACTTGCCATTACACTAATCTTTGTTCCTTTGTAAGTACCTGTATATCCCTGAATACCTCTTACATTGTTTACAAGTCTGGCATCCTGTAAGAAATTTTCTGCAATAAATTTAGAACGTAATGGATCGCCCGGCATTAGCACAGTCTTTCCAAACGCATTTTCTTCTGCGTTAATATGCGGTGTTGTAATCATTGCCATATCTGATTCCTCCTGATTTCTCGATTTACTATTTCTATAGTACCAAAAATCAAGTCAGTTTTCAACCTTTGCTACACCCGGGACAGCCTGCACAGCTCCTCTCAGAAGCAGTATCTACAGAATAAAGCTCTCTTGGGGTACTTAGCATACAAATTGCCTGAGAAGAAATACCAAGTCCTTCACCGGTAAAGCCAAGCCCCTCTTCTGTTGTTGCTTTGACATTCACTTGCGAAATGTCAATTTTTAATGCTTTTGCAATATTTTCACGCATGGTATCAATATGTGGTCGCATTTTCGGAGCCTGTGCAATAATCGTTGCATCTATATTTTCGATAAAAAACATGTTTTCTTCTAAAAGCTCTCCAACCTTTTCCAATAATAATATACTGGAAATCCCCTTATAAGCCGGGTCTGTATCCGGGAAATGCTTGCCGATGTCCCCTAACGCAGCTGCGCCAAGCAATGCATCCATAATGGCATGTAACAGTACATCTGCATCAGAATGTCCTAACAAGCCCTTTTCATAGGGAATCGTCACGCCGCCCATAATCAAAGGTCTGTCTTCCACCAGCTTGTGTACATCATATCCCATTCCAATTCTCATATACCAAATTTCCTCCATTTATCCAAAACAGTGCATGCAAACGCATGCACTGTGTAAAAAGTTCACTACCTGCAAGCTTTTCCAAGCACACAAGAGCACCTATAGTTTCAAATGCTCGAAGCCTTCTAACAGTTCTAATACAATTTGATACAACTTATCGCAATCACCTGCCCTGCAGCCCTCAATATTTAACGGCATCTGTGGGTCATGAAGAGACATACGCAGTAACAGCCAGCCTTGTACCTCCTCTGAGTCGAAGGAAATTCTTACACCTTCATAGGAATTTGGTGCAACCTGATAACCTTTTTCCTTCGCACGCTTTTCAAAAACCTCCAGCGCATTTTTACCATAGCTCTTAAAATCCTCACAATCAATCTTGAAGCGGTACTCTCTCTCTTCATAACCCTTTTCAAGATTTTCAATAAAGGAAGCAAGTGCCTTATTTTCCTTTGCAGCAAGTGCCAGCGCAATCAAGAGCTTCACTGCCATATAAGCTCCGTCATCTAAGAAATAGTTCTCACTTAACGCACCGTGACCGGAAGTTTCTATAGCAAGTGGTGACACAATACCTGCTTTATTCAAACGGATAGATTCATTGATTACATTTTTATAGCCTCTCATATAACGATGCTGCTTCATACCCAGACTCTCAATAAATCTAGTCAGTCTGTCACTGGTCACAGAATCTGTAACAATCGTTCCACCCGGATAGTCCTTTGCTATCACTGCTGTCATCATAGCGATAATCGCATCACGATTGACTTCATCCCCGTTTGGAAGTACTGCTGACATTCTGTCCACGTCTGTGTCAAAAATGATACCTAAATCAGCCTTATTCGCTAATACCGCCTGTTTGATTGCTTCCATTGCCTGTTTGTTTTCCGGATTTGGAATATGATTTGGGAAATGTCCATCCGGCTCTAAAAATTGACTACCTGTCGTATCTGCACCAAGTGGCTTCAATACCTTCTCAACAAAAAAGCCACCTGCTCCATTTCCTGTATCTACAACAATATGAAGACCTTTTAAAGGTTTTTCATAATCCTCAGCTTTGATACTATTTTTTATTTTTTCACAAAGAAATCTACAATATACAGAAATCGAATCCACTTTTTCCACATTTGTCAAATCAGTCTCTACGACTGAAAGCGTTGACGCTATCTCTAAAACTTTTGTAATGTCATCATGCTCTAATCCACCATCGCGGTCAAAAAATTTATATCCATTTCTATTAAAAGGAAGATGACTTGCTGTAATCATGATAGCACCATCAAATGCAAATTCATCAAAAACTGTGGTCATGAACATAGAAGGTGTAGAAACCAGTCCACAATAGGTAACCTTTACGCCAAGAGCGGCCATTCCTTTTGCACATGCCTCAAATAAAGCATTTGCAGTGATACGTGAATCATGTCCAATACCAATTCGTAATTCCTCCACCGGCTTATTTTTCTTTTCAGAAAGCCATTTTGCAAATGCACCGCCAATCACATTTCCTGCTTCCGGTGTCAAATTGGTATGTTCTCCTTCTATTCCTTCACACGCAATTCCTCTAATATCACTGCCATTTTGCAGTTTCATCAAATTTTGCATTCTTTTTTCCTCCCTAATCTGGCAAATATTGATGAGCAAAAGACATTTTTTTATTATCTTTTGCTCATCAACCTAATCATACTATGAATTTCCAAAAATAACAATGTCAACTACTTATCATTATTTATCAAAAAGGAGGTTGAAAAATTCCCCTGTCTGTTCTATTCATGTCTGAGTGCATCAATCGGACTCATTCTGGCTGCTTTCTTTGCCGGATAAATACCAAAGAAAATACCAATCATGGAAGAGAAGCCGGTTGCCACAAGTACAACTACAGGACTAATCACAGCATCAATTTTTCCCAAACCAAACTGTGCAACGATTGCGCAAACACCTTTTGCCCCTAAAATGCCTAATATAATACCGATTGCTCCACCAATTAATGTAATAATGGTTGCTTCCATCAGAAACTGAAACATAATAGAACCGGTCTTTGCTCCTAACGCTTTTCTGATACCAATTTCCTTAGTACGTTCCGTAACAGATACCAGCATGATATTCATAACACCAATACCACCTACCAGAAGTGAAATAGCGGCTACAAGAACAACAAACATAGTTACGTAATTCAAAATAGAAGAAATCTGATCAATATCTCCACCTAAATCATAAAGTTTAACCATATCAGTTCCTCTGCAGTTATACTTTGCTTCTGTAATTTGTAATGCCTGCTGACCTACTGATTTGGAGTATTCAGAGCCTTCGCAGAAAATCATGAAGCTTGAAAACCCCATATAATAACCATAAGAAGATTCCAGTACTGTACTTGGTACTTCCATTTCAAAATCTCCACTTGCAAACATCATACTTTTAGCAGCACTGTCGCTGTCTTTTCGAATACCAACAATGGTAAAATCCTGTGAAATTCCATCCAGAGAAAGATTTACTGACAATCCCAATACATCTGTAGAACCAAACAGTTTTTTTGCACCCTTTTCGTTGATAACACAAACCTTACTTGCTTTATCTACTTCACTTTTTGTAAAATAGCGACCTTTTATAAGTGGTGCATTAATATAATATTGCAGATTTTCATTACCAAAAAGTGCACTTACCTGGAAACTACCTTTATTGTTAATGCTCGAACCTCTCCAGTTCCAAAGAGGTGTAATACCTTTAATATGGTCTACTTTGCTCGTAATTGCATCTATCAAATCCTCATCGAATTCCACAAAGTTTCCATTTTCATCTGCACTATTGGAATAGATCTCCACATATCCTCCGGCTAATTCATCCAATTGCCCCTTAATACTTGATTTAATACCTGTACCGGAAGAAACTATCAAAATAACAGAGGATATACCAATGATAATACCAAGCATTGTCAAAAAGGATCTTGCTTTATTGCTTCGTATATTCATAACGGCAATTTTAATATATTCCCACATTCCTGACACTAATGTCACATCCTTTCTACTTACTGCTGCATTGCTGTGACATTCATACCATCTTCCAATGTCATTCCCATTGGTGACATTGTAGCAATCACATCGCCCTCATTTAATCCATCTACAATTTCTGCATAAAAATCTGAGTATACACCTGTTGTAACATATTTCTTTACAAGATTACTGTTCTCATCTACTACAAAGCAGAATTTTCCATCGATATCTTCATTAATTGCTTCTACAGGAACTACCAGTACCTGTTCCTTGCTTGCTGTGGTAACTACTACCTTTGCTTCAATTCCCAAAATAATGTCATCTGTAGGATTTTCTACTTCTACCTTGACAGTTACCATTGGTACACTGGAATTATTACCGGCTTCTGCGATACGATTGATTTTGGTTACCTTACCGTTATATTTCACACCTGAAATATCAATCACGGCCGGTTGTCCTTCCTCTAAGGAAAGAAGATCAAACTTGGTTGCCTTAAACAAAACATTTACTTTATCGTTTCTGGAAAGTACGGCAAGACGTGCACCTTCCTGTGGTGTCTCACCTTCCACAGCGGATACTTCTGTTACTACACCGTCAAACTCTGCCACAATACCATTCATAGCCTCTGCATATTTTTTATCAGAATCATTACTTGTAAGAGCTGATTTTTCTTTTGTCAACTGATACTCAGAAAGCTTATTGTTATTAACAAGTGCTGCTTCTGCACTGGATTTTTTTGATTTTGCTTCAGAAAGTTTGGTCTGTAACTTCTCTAACTCTTTCTTGGCATCTGCCAGCTTATCTTCCCAATTATCTGCTGTTTTATAATCGCTAAGCAAACTCAATTCATCCTGAAGCTTTGTCAACTCGTTTCTTTTTTCTGTTGTTTTTCTTTGCAGCTCAGTGATATCTGTGTTTTCATCCGGTGTCTGAATAGCAAGCTCATAATCAGCAATCTGCTTCTGTACCCCTTCAATTTTCTCATACAGCTTTGCTCTTTTTTGTGCTGTTTCGTTAGAAATTCCATCTGTTAATTGTTTAATATATATTTCATAATTATCTATCTGTGCCTCAAGACTGGCAATATCGCTTTCAGCCTGCGTCAAATCAGATTTGTTTGTCTGGTACTCTGTCATATTTGCAGAATAGCTGGCATTTGTAATAGCCTCTTCTAATGCATTTTTCTGTTTAGCATAAGCTACCGCTTCTTCATCAAAGCAGATAAGCATATCTCCTGCCTTTACAACATCACCTTTTTCTACTTCCACTTCTTCAATCTTTACATCAGTTGGTGCAAAGAAGGTTTTCACTTCATCTGCTGTTACACTACCTGTTGCACTTAATTCTGAAGAAATGTCTCCTACTGTAACTGCACTGGTATAAACAGGGATAGCAGTATTTCCACTTCCTTTTCCAAATACTACAAAACCTGCAACTCCTGCAATTACTGCAACCGGTACTACTATTTTAACTATTTTTCCTTTTTTACTTTTGGTTTTCATTTTTTTCATTTATGCTGCTCCTTTTTTCGTATCTGCTACTATTTTTCCGTCACTAATACGGATTACTCTGTCTGCCTGTTCTGCAATTTCATTATCATGGGTAATCAAAATAACTGTTCTTCCTTCTGCATGAAGTTCTCTTAATATCTGCATGATTTCTTTCGTAGAACCCGAATCCAGATTTCCTGTCGGCTCATCTGCCAGGATAATAGGTGGTGCCTGTGCAATCGCTCTTGCAATCGCCACTCTCTGCTGCTGACCACCGGACATTTCCTG
>CAMBAN010000090.1 GCA_945864145.1 uncultured Lachnospiraceae bacterium
CACTAAAGGAAAAACTGGTTTCCAAGGGCTATAAATTTGTTTCTGACACAGATACAGAGGTAGTAGCGCATTTATTAGATTATTACTACAAAGGAAATCCGATTGAGGCCATTACAAAGGTGATGAACAGAGTACAAGGTTCTTATGCTTTAGGCATTATAATGGCTGACCATCCCGATGAGCTGTTTGCAGTCCGTAAGGACAGTCCATTAATTGTTGGACAAAATGAGGATGGATGTTTTATCGCATCTGATGTTCCGGCTGTATTAAAATATACCAGAAAGGTATATTTTATTGAAAATCAGGAAATTGTACATTTACATAAAGATGGCATGAAATTCTACTCTATTGATGAAGAAGAAATCGAAAAAGAGCCTGTTACGATTGAGTGGGATGCAGATGCAGCAGAAAAAGGCGGCTATGAGCATTTCATGTTAAAGGAAATGTATGAGCAGCCAAAGACAGTAACAGATACCTTAATGCCTCGATTAAAGGATAATGATATTGTTATTGATGAGTTAAATATGTCTGACGAAGAGATTAAGGCAATTAAGAAAATCTTCATTGTTGCCTGTGGTTCAGCATATCATACAGGTGTGACGGCAAAATATGTATTAGAGGGTATTACCAGAATCCCGGTAGAAGTAGATGTTGCCAGTGAGTTCAGATATCGTAATCCGATTTTGGAAGAGGGAACAATGGTTGTTGTTATCAGCCAGTCCGGTGAGACAGCAGATACCTTAGCCGCACTTCGTGAGTCACAGAAATTAGGTCATAAGGTACTTGGTATTGTCAATGTAGTAGGAAGCTCTATTGCAAGAGAAGCAGACAATGTGATGTATACATGGGCTGGACCTGAAATTGCGGTTGCAACAACAAAGGCTTATAGTGCACAGCTCATTGCCTTATATCTGTTAGCAGTAAAATTTGCAAGAGTACGCGGTATGTTGGATGATGCTGCTTTTTACGGTATGATAGAGGATTTGAAGCGTTTACCGGGACAAATTGAGATGCTGTTATCTAATAAGGAGCGTATCCAGCGTTTTGCAAACAGATATGTAGGTGCAAAGGACGTATTCTTTATTGGACGTGGTATTGACTATGCAATTTCTATGGAAGGCTCTTTAAAATTGAAAGAGATTTCCTACATTCATTCTGAGGCATATGCTGCAGGTGAGTTAAAGCATGGTACGATTTCTCTCATTGAAGAGGGCACTTTGGTAGCAGCAGTTGCTACACAGGATCATTTATTCCAGAAGACCTTAAGTAATATGGTTGAGGTAAAGGCAAGAGGTGCGTTTGTCCTTGCAGTAACCAATGAAGGGAACACAGATGTCGAAAAGGCAGCTGATTATGTCATTTATATTCCAAAGACCAATCCGTACTTTGCAAACTCGCTGGCCATCATACCTTTACAGCTTTTTGGTTACTATGTAGCAGTAGGAAAAGGCTGTGACGTAGATAAGCCAAGAAATCTGGCAAAATCAGTAACGGTAGAATAGAAAAAGAGGTAAAAGGATGGATAAGAATAATTTCGACGATATGGAATTTGTAGATGTGTCAGGAGACAGTAACGAGGGGGAAACGACTGAGGAAAAGACACAGGATACAGATACTTCTTCCAAGGATGTAACAAAGGAAGATGATTACGATAAGGAAAGTGAATATGAGGATGTCTGCTTTATCTGCAGACGCCCGGAAAGTAAGGCAGGCAGAATGTTCAAGCTGCCAAATCATATATCAGTTTGTTCAGATTGTATGCATAAAACGATGGATACAGTCAGTCAGTTCGATTATCAGGGTATGTTGAATAACTCTTTGAATTTCGGACAGGACAATGGGGAACAGAAAAAGGAAAATAGAGGACGTTTTCCCAATATCAGCTTTGTAAATCTGGCAGATTTACAAGGAGATGGTGGGATTCCAAACCGCCAGAAATTAAAGCGTAAGAAAGCGAAAGAAAATACAGAGGCAGTTTTTAATGTGAAAAATATGCCTGCACCACATCGTATCAAGGCACAGCTTGATGAATTTGTAGTAGGACAGGATTATGCGAAAAAGGTAATCTCTGTAGCGGTTTACAATCATTACAAGCGTGTTGCAACAGATACTATGGATGAAATTGAAATCGAAAAGTCTAATATTTTACTGCTTGGTCCAACAGGCTGTGGTAAAACTTATTTGGTAAAAACCTTAGCAAAGCTGTTAGATGTTCCTTTGGCAATCGCAGATGCAACTTCTTTAACAGAAGCAGGTTATATCGGTGATGATATAGAATCTGTGATTTCTAAGCTTTTAGCGGCAGCAGATAATGATGTAGAGCGTGCAGAAAAAGGTATTGTCTTTATCGATGAAATTGATAAAATTGCAAAGAAAAAGAATACGACTTCAAGAGATGTCAGCGGAGAGTCTGTACAGCAGGGAATGCTAAAGCTTTTAGAGGGTGCTGATGTTGAAGTACCTGTTGGTGCAAATTCAAAAAATGCAATGGTACCATTGACGACAGTAAATACCAGAAATATTTTATTTATCTGCGGCGGTGCATTTCCGGATTTAGAGGAAATCATTAAGGAAAGACTGACTAAGACATCGTCCATTGGATTTAATGCGGAATTAAAGGATGCCTTTGACAAAGAGGAAAATCTATTAAAGAAGGTTACCGTGGAAGACATTAAGAAATTTGGTATGATACCTGAGTTTATTGGACGTTTGCCGATTATCTGTCCTATGGACAGTCTGACAAAGGAAAGCTATATTCAGATATTGAAAGAGCCAAAGAATGCTATTTTGAAACAATATCAGAAGCTCTTGGAGTTAGATGAAGTAAAGCTTAACTTTGATGACAGTGCACTGGCTGCGATTGCAGAAAAGGCAATGGAGAGAGATACCGGTGCAAGAGCGTTACGTGCTATTATTGAGGAATTTATGCTGGATATCATGTATGAAATTCCAAAGGATGATAATATTGGTGAGGTAACAATTACCGGAGATTATATCAATGGTACTGGCGGACCTGTGATTGAGATTCGTACAGAAAGTGTACATCCAAAGGCAGAACCGGCAAAAATAGAAGAAAAAAGCGTGGAAGAACCAAAAAAGCAGGTAGAAGATTACCGGGAATTTTAAAGTATAGAAGAAGGCATGGCATTTTTGCTATGCCTTTTGTATATACTATAAGAAAAAACAAAGGAAAATATATGACCTGCAAAGAAATGATTCTATCCAATGATTATGTGGATTTGATTACAGATTATCTGTTACCTCCGGAGTATGAGTTTAAACTTCCTATTTCCTATTGCTTTCATCATGTAGAGGGAGAGCTTGGGGTATTATATGCAGACAGAAGAAATATTGATAGTGCAGGAATTAATTTTAGTTACAACTTTTTACCAAAATGCTACAGTCTTGCTCAGCAACAACAAGCAGAAGGGCAAAGCGTATCTAATGAAATCCCATTTTTAGAGTCAGGCATTACAACCATGCAAAATGCACCTCTGAATTTAACAGGAAAAGGTGTGCTGATTGGTATTATTGATACAGGGATACGTTATCAAGAAGAAGCTTTTTTAGATGCTTTTGGCAGAACTAGGATTGCAGCAATCTGGGACCAGACCATACAGACGGGAGAGCCACCGGAAGGCTTTGAGTATGGCAGTGAATATACACAGACTCAAATCAATGAAGCGTTGCGAAGTGATAATCCATTGGAAATCGTACCTTCTTATGATGAAAATGGACATGGAACGGCGATGGCTAGTGTAGCAGCAGGAGGGAGTGGAAGAATCGCTTCCGAGCAAAGAGCATTGGGAGCAGCTACAGATTGCCAGCTTGTCATTGTGAAGTTAAAGGAAGCAAAGCAATATTTGAAAAATTATTATTATATTCCGGAAAATGTTCCTTGTTTTCAGGAAAATGACGTAATTCTTGCAATTCAATATCTGCAAAAATTTGTTAAAAACTTGTCTGTACCAATGGTTATTTGTCTGGGGTTAGAGACGAATTTAGGAGACCATACGGGGGATGGACTGCTCAATCGCTATGCGAATTATCTTTCTGCACAGATAAGCAGGCTTTTTGTTGCCCCGGCAGGAAATGAAGGAAATCATGCACATCATTTCCATGGAACTCTGTCAGATGAGTTTCTTTCGGAGGACGTAGAAATTAGAGTAGCAACAGGGTGTATTGGCTTTGTTGCAGATTTTTATGGAGATTTACCCTATCAATTCGAGGCATCAGTCAGAACACCGGCAGGAGAATATGTACAGATTGTGCAGGCAGGAACCAGTGGTATATATCGAAACAGGAGTATGATGTACTCTTTTTTGTTTGAAGGTACAAAGCTCTATGTAGAATATTCTTTGGTAGCCCCCTATTCGGGTGCACAGTTTATCAGATTTCGTTTTGAAAAACCGGTGGAAGGCATTTGGACATTGTCTATCCGGGTGCTCGGAAATCCGAGGCAGGCGCAGTTTGATATCTGGCTTCCCGTAGAAGCGTTTCTATCATCAGAGGTGTATTTTTTGCGACCGGAGCCCAATGTAACGATTACGGAGCCGGGACTTATGAAATCTGCTCTCTGTGTCAGCACCTATCAATCATCAACAGGTGGTATTTGGCAGCAATCGGGCAGAGGGTATACAAGAGATGACAGAAAGGTTCCTGATATTGCAGCACCGGGAGTACAGATTGCCACAATTCTTGGACTGCGCACAGGCTCAAGCATGGCGGCAGCCATTACAGCAGGTGCCATGGCACAGTTGTTCCAGTGGCTTGTGGTAGAAAGAAATGAGATTTTTGCAGATGCAAGTTTATTGCTGAACTTATGTATCCGTGGGGCTTCCAGAGACCCGAACTTAAACTATCCCAATCGTGTATGGGGCTATGGAAAGTTTGATTTGATAGGCATTTTAAGATATTTAGCAGGTATTTTTTAAAGCCGGAAAAAGGGCACAGGTACTTTTTTATCGAGAACAGGTTGCAAATCTAAAGGAAGCTTCTATAATAGAGGATAAGTACAATACTGGAAGAAGGCATACACATGGAATGGACAAAAAATGACATTATTGTCAGAATGGCGACACCGCAGGATGCAGAAATACTCTTAGAAATTTATGCGCCTTATGTAAAAAATACGGCAATTACCTTTGAATATGAGGTCCCGTCAGTAGAAGAATTTGCAGGAAGGATAGAAAACTGTTTAAAGAAATATCCTTACCTTGTAGCAGGAAGACAAGGAAAAATAATTGGCTATGCTTATGTCAGTCCATTTAAGAGCAGAGCTGCTTATGATTGGTCTGTAGAGACTTCGATTTATGTGGCAGAAACTGAAAAAGGAAAAGGAGCAGGGCGCTTTTTATATGAAGTGCTGGAGTCATTGCTCGTAAAGCAGGGCATATTGAATGTGAATGCCTGTATTGCATATCCATCTACAGAAGATAGATATCTGACAAAGGATAGTGTAAAATTCCATGAAGCATTGGGCTATGAGCTCGTAGGAAGGTTTCATGCCTGCGGCTACAAATTTGACCGTTGGTATGACATGGTCTGGATGGAAAAGATGATAGGAAAGCATTTACCCAAACAGCCGCCTGTCAAAAAAATTCAGGAAATTGTAACAATAAAATAAAAAAACAGAATAAAAAAAAGGTAACTGCACACACTAAGCATGACTTTAATAGTTGATAAATTCAGGAGGAATGCATACAATGAAAAAGAAAGTATTGACGTGTCTGCTTGGTGCATTATGTTGTGCCTTTTTAGCTTCTTGTGGAAAAAACAACACAGGAAATGAAGGAAAAGACCCTTTGACAGGAGAAGAGCTTTCTTCTGAGGCAACAGAAGAAAATACAAATGATGTAACAGGTAATGGACAGACAAACGGCGGAGATGAATTTGACCAGCTCTTAAATACCTCCAATGATGTAGGTGGTGTGGTCGGGTACATCACAGATAACATTGCTACAGCAACAGAAAGTGACATTACCAGGTTTTTTAATGGTTTATTTCACTTTGGCGATGATTTGCGAGATATTGATTATTCGCAGTTTGACGAAAGTAAACAGTATTTATCGGAAGATATGATTGCATACATGGAATTGATGAAGCTGGAAAATGAGTCTCCATCTATGGTAATGTCTTCTGAGGAAAACAGAAAGGTAATCGGGCTGACGCTTTCAGAGATGCTGGAGCGTGCAGTTTTGTTTGAACAGCATATTGATAAATACCCTAATGCTCTTTCTACAGAGGCAGCCTCTATGATGTATGAGGAAATTGCAACCAATGCGATTACCGGAGGCTATGACCCTTCAAATGGAGTAGAGCATTATTATCAGGGAAATTCCGCAGACGTGGTGGATGAAGAATCTATTCAATACTACCAGCAGTTTGTGAATGCCAATCCTGACAGCAGACTGGCAGGCATTATTGACGAATATATTAAGCTCCTTCGTGAGAATAACTATCGAATCAATGATGACGTAGAAGCCTTTTACAAGGGACTGTATATCAAGCTGTTTCCAACAGAGCTTTAAGTCAACAGGAAAAATATGATATATATATTACTTGCATGTGCACTTTTTGTGACAGACGGAATCATAAAATACAAGGTGGAAAAGAACGGCAGGGCAGGAGAAATCCTGCCTGTTCTTCATGGGAAGCTGTTACTTAGAAAATTTCATAATACAGGTGCCATGTTGGGCATGGGTGCGCGAAAACAAAAAAGAGTAGCAGGACTTTCCATTCTATTTACTGTATTTATGTCAGGAGTGTATGTGGCAACATTGGGCTATAAGGGAAAAGGACTTTTAAAAACAGGTCTTTCTCTTTTACTAGGCGGTGCTTACAGCAATACCTATGACCGCATCATGAGAAAATATGTGGTGGATTATGTGTCGTTTCCTGTAAAGAATAAGAAAATAAGAAATATTGTTTTTAATATTTCAGATTTTGGCATCATGATAGGCTCTCTTTTACTGTGCTTGAGTGCTTTATCGGAAGAATAGTTCACAAAATTATCACATTTGTATAACAAATGAAACACAAATTGTTTTTATAGTATAATTACAAAAGAAAAGAAAGGTATAACATCTTCGTATGTGTACATTACAAAGAGAGGAGAATTTATATGTACGAAAACGAGAATCAAAATTCACAAAACAGTTATTCCAGTGACAACCGACAGCAGGAATATTACTATACAGCCGGCAACAATTACAACAATAGTCAGAATGGAACCTATGGTACCTATAGTGGTGCTTATAGCAGTAATAGTGCAGGTGGTCAAAAACAGAAAAAGCCAAAAAAGGACAGACCATTTGCAAAGAAGGTAGTGACCTTCGTGGCATTAGGAGCTCTATTTGGAGTGACAGCAGGAGCAGCTTTTAGTATACCGGTTTATGTGGCAAACAATGCTTTGCAGAAAACACAAATTGAAGTGGCACAAGCGCAGAAGGAAGCAGCAGAAAGCGGTAAAACATCACTTTCTACAACAGCAGGTTCTCTTACAACAACACAAAATAGCGCAGAGAATGCAACCAGTGCAGATATCAGACAGATTGCGCAGAACTGTCTGCCAAGCATTGTTTCTATTACCAATAAAGGGGTAACAGAGGTAACTACCATGTTTGGTACTTATCAACAGGATACCTCAAGCAGTGGTTCCGGCATCATCATAGGTGAAAATGATACAGAGCTTTTAATTGTGACAAACTATCATGTTGTGTCCGGAAGCTCAGAATTAACAGTAGTATTCAGTTATGATGAAGATAGCGATGAACCATCAGCAGTCAGTGCAAAGGTAAAGGGTTATGATGTTGATAAGGATTTGGCAGTGATTGCTGTTGCATCTTCAGATATTACAGATGATATGCGTTCTCAGATTAAAATCGCTACGATTGGAGATTCATCCAGCCTGGAGCTTGGTCAGCAGGTTGTAGCTATTGGTAATGCCTTAGGCTATGGACAGTCCGTTACATCAGGTATCATCAGTGCTTTAAACAGAGAGGTAACAGTCACAAATGATGATGGTACAGCTATTACAAACAAGCTTATTCAGACAGATGCAGCAATTAACCCTGGTAACTCAGGTGGTGCATTATTAAATATGAATGGTGAGTTAATCGGCATCAACTCTGTAAAGGTTGCAACAAGCTCTGTAGAGGGTATGGGCTATGCTATCCCAATTTCAGATGTGCAGTCTATTATTGAAGAGCTTATGTTAAAAGAAACCAGAGATGTAGTGAGCGAAGAAGAACAGGGTTACCTTGGTATTAGTGGTACTGACGTAACAAGTGAGATTTCCTCTACTTATGGTATGCCGGTAGGCGTTTACGTTAATAATGTATATGAGGATTCACCGGCAGCAAAAGCAGGACTTGCAAAGGGTAATATCATTACAAAATTTGACGGACAGACTGTGAAATCCATGACTGAGTTAAAGAGTCTGTTAACCTACTATAAGCAGGGTGAAACAATAAATGTAGTTGCTCAGGTACAAAGCAGCGATGGCTATGTAGAAAAGGGCTTTACTGTCACACTTGCTTCCAAGGATATTTTTGGAACAGATGCAGAACAGAGTAGCAGCTCACAGCAGCAGGAAGTACCGGATAGCAACAATGGAAATGGAACTTATCAGTATCCATATAACTTCTTTTGGCCATTTCAAAAATAAATAATATACAAATATTATGTCATTTGTTATAATGAAACCATATTTATAATGGAAATTTGACTAGCGGAGGTTTCATATATGAGCAAAAAGAAGGTTGTTGTTGCATTAGGTCATGAGGCATTGGGTTCTACCATTTTGGAACAGTTAGATGCCGTAAAAAACACAGCAAAGGCGTTAGCTGATTTGGTGGAAGCAGATTATCAGCTTACCATTACACATAGTAACGGACCACAGGTCAGCATGATTCATAAGGCTATGACAGAGCTTAGACGTATCTATATCGATTATACACCGGCGCCAATGTGTGTATGTTCTGCTATGAGTCAGGGCTATGTTGGCTACGATATTCAGAACTCTTTAAAATCAGAGCTTTTAAAAAGAGGTATTTCAAAGCCTGTCAGCACGATTTTGACACAGGTAACAGTAGACCCTTATGATGTAGCATTTTATGAGCCAAAGAAAGCTATCGGCAGATATATGTCTAAGGACGATGCAGATGTGGAAATCAATAAAGGAAATTACGTAGTTAGAGAGGGAGATGGCTATCGCAGAGTCGTAGCAGCTCCAAATCCGATTGATATTGTAGAAATCGAAGCGATTAAAACACTTGCTGATGCAGACCAGGTGGTCATTGCCTGTGGTGGTGGCGGTATTCCGGTTATTGAGCAGCAGCACATCTTAAAGGGTGCTTCCGCAGTGATTGAAAAGGACAGCATTGCCGGAAAGCTTGCCTCTGATTTACAGGCTGATGAGCTTCTTATTTTTACCAGCGTAGATTACGTATATAAGGATTTTGGCAAGGAAAGTCAGCAGCCAATTCCTTCTATGTCAGTAGCAGAAGCAAAGGCATTTATCGAAGCAGGCGAATTTGGAGAAACAGATATGCTTCCCAAAATCATGGCAGCAATTCAGTATCTGGAAGCTGTTCCAAACGGCAAGGTTGTTATTACAAGCCTTGATAAGACAGCAGACGTTATCAACGAAAAAGTTGGTACTGTGATTACAAATTAGAAATTTAGAAATTAGAGAGCCTTTTTCACAACAGTGAAAAGGGCTTTTTATATCGAGTAGGGAAACTTTGGCTCTTATACGATTTTCTGATACAAAAATAACTGTTTCTTTCATAACGGTAATAAGGTAAAATAAAAGTATTAACTAACAGATTAAAAGAAAATCATAGCATAAGTAAATGAGGATTCAGGTATGTTTCAGATATTAATGAGTATTCAATACTTTGGTATAGCTGTTTTTTTCATAGAGCTTTTATATGTCATTAAGCAGAGACCATCTAGACTACAGAACATTCTGGTACTGGTCATGATTACTTCTCTACTGAATTTTATTGGGTATACCTTGGAAATGCAGGCAACAAATCTGCAGGAGGCCATGTGCGCAATTAAAGTCGCATATATAGGAAAGCCTTTTATTGCTTTGTGCTCTTTTTTCTTTGTTGTAGAGTATTTTCATATCACCTTGCATAAGTGTATAAAAATGATATTGATAGGAATACATGTTGCCATTGCCACTTTTGTTTTTTTCTATGACAAACATACACTTTTTTATTATGATGTTGAATTTGTCTATTCCGGTTTGTATCCTCATGTAAAGCTGGAGCATGCAATGGTTTATCTCTTATATACACTGCTGCTTTTGATTTACATGGTTGTTATATTAGTGATTGGATATCAGCATTATGTAAAGGCGGAAACGAAAAATGAGAAAATGCGTATCTTATGTCTTTGCAGTATTACACTAATCACGATTATAACCTATTTGATTTATTTAACAGGAGTTACCGGTGGATACGATTTGACAGCTATAGGTTATCTCATTTCAGCCACATTGTTATTGATTTCTATGGTCAGATATAACTTGTTTGATGCACTGACTTTGGCTAAGGATGATATCTCTGATGAGATGGAGGATATGAGCGAATTGAGGAAGAGAGAAACCGTAATATTGAAGGTACCGGACTTGGTATGAGTATTGTATCAAATTTGCTGAAACTGATGCATAGCAGAGTAGAGGTTGAATCTGTTTACGGTGAAGGTAGTACTTTCTCCTTTGACTTGATTCAAACGATAAGAGACAGTCATCCGATTGGAAATTTCACAGAGAGGATGAATCAGGAAGCAGAGCAGCCATATAGGGTGCCATTTACCGCTCCGGATGCAAAGGTATTAGTTGTCGATGACAGTGAGATTAACAGATATGTATTCCAGTGTTTATTAAAACAGACAAAGATACAGATTACTGAGGCAAGCTCTGGAAGAGAATGTCTGGAATTAACGCAGAAAGAGCATTTTGATATGATTTTTATGGACCATATGATGCCGGAAATGGATGGAATTGAGACATTACATAAAATGCGTATGATGCCGGATAATAAATGTGATGATACACCAGTGATTATTTTGACCGCAAATGCAGTCACAGGTGCAAGGGAAGAGTATCTGAAGGAAGGCTTTGATGAGTTCCTTGGCAAACCCCTTGAACCGGAACAAATTGATGAAATGTTATTACAGATGCTGCCGAACCAATTTATTGTTAAGAATGATTACGCATAGTAACAGTTAACTTTGATTTTTCTAACGGGGGCTGTGAAAAAAGCACTTGATGCTGGAACAGTTCCCTAAATAGCAAACGAGC
>CAMBAN010000091.1 GCA_945864145.1 uncultured Lachnospiraceae bacterium
TTGCTATTTAGGGAACTGTTCCAGCATCAAGTGCTTTTTTCACAGCCCCTTTTTTGTTCCATTCATCCTCTATTTTTCCCATCTGTTTAAGGTAGGAAAATATTCTTTTAATGCTTCTTTTGCTTCCTCTACATTTTTGCATCTGCCACCTTCTACTTCAAAGGGTGCACAAAAATCAATCATTTCTTCCATACTGCAATCTGCTGTAAAGGCACCGTCTTTATAGCAATAACAGCAATATTCTTCGTTTTTACTTCCATCCTTCTCTGTACCGTACTGGTCTTCCTGCATCGGCATACCACAGCTTTGACAAATTTTTAATTCCATACTAAATATTCATCCTTTCTATTATCTTTTATGATGACTGTTCACGTGATGTCATGTTTTTCAGATATCTTTAGGATTACTTTAGCATACTTAATATGACACCAGTATGTCATATTTATCACACATCTGTAAAATTCTTCTCTTTACTTCCTCTTGCACCTCTTTTGGTGCAAGCACTTTTGCTGCAGAACCAAAGGATAATATCAGGCTATAGACCCATTCGTCTAAAACATACTCCATATGTACTAAAAAATCACCATTGGGTAACTCTTCAATACTTTCTGATTCACATTTATCATAAATGCGGTAAGCCTCTGTTTTATCCACAAGCAATTCGATTTTTGTAGACTTCATTTGAGAGAAAGTTGTTTCCTTTTGCTCTTTTTTCAACCAGCTAGAGTGGATTTCAAAGCTTTCTTCTGTCATAACGAGATGCTTCATACGAAAAAGCTTAAATATTCGAATATCATTTTTATCTTTACAAAATGCTTTCAAATACCATGTATATTCCTTAAACCAAAGCTGAATAGGCGCTACTCTTCGACTGGAAAGTTTTCCATTTCTTCCATAATATTCAAAAGTCAGTACTTTCCTTTTTAGGATTGCTTCTTTGATTATTGCAAAAAACTGCTGTCTTTGGTCACTCCAATCCGAGAAATCAATAGAAACCCATGACTGTAAATCCATTTTGAAAAAGTCACCCAGCTTTTGTAAGGTTTCTTCCTCCTGTTGTGCACCCGTTTCCTGTAAACTTGTCAGTGCTGCTAATATCTGTTCCTGTTCTTCCTTTGTTACCAGCATTTTATTTAGTACAAATTCTTCTGTCAGACTGATTCCACCATTTTTTCCTTTTTTCATGTAAACAGGAATCCCTGCCATGCTCAGTGTTTCTATGTCTCTATATATTGTACGCGTAGAAACTTCGTAACGCTCTGCCAATTCTTTTGCTGTTACCGTGCCTCTCTTCATTAAGATATATACAATTCCAAGTAAACGATTTATCATATAGGAATCCTCTTATTTGACAGCTATGTCAGTTTCACAAATATTCCTGTTCAATTTCTTTTGCCCTTTCATACAAAAATTCATTGGTAGGTACACTAATGGAATGCTTTTTCCCAAGCTCTATCACTGCACCTGCAAACATATCTACCTCTGATGCCTTTTTGTTAATACGGTCTTGTCCCATAGACGGTGTGCCCTTGGGGTCAAGTGTCTGTAAAATTTTCACATACTGCGCTACATCCTTTTCAGATAAAGCAATTCCCTCTGCATTTGCAATAGCAAGCACTTCTCGGAAGGCTGCAAATAAGGTACGGTTTGACTCCCCCTTGTTTAAAACCTCTCCATAGGTTTGTCCATAAACCATACAGGTTTGATTAATGCCTACATTCAGCATAAATTTTCCCCACATACGATATAAAATATCCGCTTCTATTACATACGGTATCTGTACTTTCTCAAAAAATTTCACAAGTACATCTAAATCTTTACGCTGACTTTCTCCAGTAATACCAACATGAAGTTCACCGCATTGCGTGTATTTTAAACTATTACCAAATTTCATAGCATCCATACCCTGTGCAACGGTATCTATGATATGTGCCTTTGGAAAACGCTCTGCAATTATTTTTTCACTGGAAATACCGTTTAATACAGAAACGATAATCGTGCGCTCCCCAATACAGTTATTCATTACATCAAGTGCACTTTTTAAACCTGTATACTTTACTGCCACAATCAAAAGGTCTGCTTCTTTTGCTCTATCTGCTGTTTCCATTGGAAACTGATATGGTTTTTCATTGATAGTAAAGGTGGTCCCTTGATACTTTTGAGCACGTGCATCATCCATCACATAGGATAGTTCCACATCCTTTGCATGATCCTGTATCATTGCTCCATAAAGCAGACCTAATGCCCCCATACCAACTATTGTTACTCTTCTCATCTCTTTACTCCTCTATTGCATGAATAAACAGACCACTTCTGAGCTTTGGCTCAAACCATGTGGATTTGGGAGGCATGAGTAAATTCGCATCTGCTACATCAAACAGTTCATGGATAGAAGTTGGGTACATCGCAAATGCTACTTTACTGTCTGTTGCAACACGTTTTTCCAATTCCTTCATTCCCCTGATACCACCTACAAAATCGATACGCTTGTCAGTTTTTGGATCCTCAATTCCAAGTACCGGTGCAAGTATCAGATTTTGCAGTAAGGCAACATCCAATCCATCCACCGGATGAGACGACTGATATTCCTTTTTAATTTGCATCAAATACCAGGTATCTCCAAGCAGCATGGAAAGCTGTCCTTTTTTCCCCGGCTTCACACATTCTCTGTTTCTGGAAATCACGTCATATTTCTTTTCCATTTTCTCTAAAAAAGCTTCTTCTGACAGCTGGTTTAAGTCCTTTACCACTCTGTTGTAATCCATAATCATCAGCTCTTCGTCTGCAAAAAGCACTGATAAAAAATAGTTAAATTCTTCTTTGCCTGTGTAATCAGGATGTTGCTCTCTTTTCTTTAATCCGACCTTAACTGCAGAAGCACATCTATGATGTCCGTCAGCAATATAAATCTGGTTGATGTCAGAAAAAGTTTTTTGCATTGTTTCAATCTTTTCTGCTTCATCAATAACCCAGACTCTATGTATAATATCATCCTCTGTTGTAAAATCATACAATGCAGTCTTTTTCTTCGTCTGCGCAATGATTTCCTGCAACGCTTCATTTTTCCTATAAGCTAAAAAGATTGGTCCCGTCTGCGCCTGACAGGTTTCGACATGTCTGATACGATCCAGTTCCTTTTCTGCTCTGGTATTTTCATGCTTTTTAATAACCTGATTGCAATAATCATCTACGCTTGCACAAGCCACAATCCCTGTCTGTACTCTCCCCTTCATGGTAAGCTCATACAAATAATATACCGGCTTATCCTCCTGCACAAACTGCCCTTTATCTATCATATTCCACAGCAGTTCATGCGCTTTTTCATAAACCTCCGGTGCATACATATCTGCATCTTCAGGAAACTGTGTCTCCGGTCTGTCAATATTTAAAAATGACAGGGGATTTCCCTGTACCTGCTCTCTTGCTTCTTCCCTGTTATATACATCGTATGGAAGTGCCGCAATTTTTTCCTCCAATCCCTTAGCTGGTCGATATGCCTGAAATGGTCTGATATCTGCCATATGTTTCTCCCTTCTCTTTCGCAATTTTTCTAAAAAAAGACATCAATTACACTTATCAAAAGTATAACTGATGCCCAACTATTTTACAACAAACTTACATGCTTTTAGAAAAGAACTTCTATTGCTTTTTTTACCTTTTCTACACATCCATCAATGCCATATTTGGAAGTATCCAGACACAAATCATATCCCGCAACATCACGCCACTCCTCACCGGTATAATAATGATAATACGCAGAACGACGCCTGTCCTCTTTTGCTATTTCCTTGATGACCTTTGCCTGAAAGCTAAACAGATTTCTGGTAGAAATATAGTCATCATCATCAGGAGGCAGAATTTCGCCGGTATAAACCTTTTTTGCCGAAAAAATCATTTCCTTCCAACCGATACGTTCATCTGCTTTCCCAAAAAGCTCTTCGTTGATACCACTGACATCAGATGCCATCCTCAATAAATCTCTGTCATAATAAGGAATTTGAAAAGTCGCAGAAAGCTTTTTAGCAATTTCTAATCCACCGCTTCCTGTCTCTCTTGCAATTGTAATAATAAGTGGTTGTTCCATTTACTCTTTCCCCCAATCTTAACTAGGCTCCAAGATAAGCCTTTTTCACACGTTCATCTTCTTTCTCTTTTTCAGAGGATTTTTCTTCAAAATATGCTTTTATCATTGCCGGCCACTTAGGAATGTCACATAACGCAAATTCCTTACTGCCCATAATGCCCTTTGGGCGGAACATAATAACAATTACCAAAGCAACAGAATAAACAAGCATTGGATAGGTAAAAATGTTCTTTAAAAATCCCGGCAAAGCACTTACCCATGTACCATTTTTTATCGTATAGTTTAAGAGAAACATACCAATCGCTGCAATGACTGAGCCTGTCATAGAGCCCATACCACCAATTACTACCATGACTACGATAAATACAGAGTTTAAAATAGAGCCATTTGTAAAGGAAAAGGAGGTCGTGGCAAGTGCTGCATTACTGCAAGAATACAAGGCACCTGCCACGCCTGCGAAAAATGCTGAAAATACAAAGGTCATGACTTTATAAAAGCTGACGTTGATTCCGGAAGCAGAAGCTGCAATTTCATTATCACGAATTGCACGAATCATGCGTCCGTATTTAGAACGTACAAACATAATCATGACTGTAATGCAGGAATACCTACAATCAAACCTAAAACAGCGGCAAGCAAACCTGCTGCCAAAAAACCACAATGTCCAAGTGACAGCTGTCCTAAATATCCTAATACCAGATTCAAAGAAGCTGCCATAATAATTAAGTAACAGCACTGCCAAATTGCAGGACTGATTTTTAATTTCATTGCATCGCCACCGTTTGCACTTAAGAAAAATGCAACTATCATCAATACAATCAGAGCTATGCCATTGACCAAATAACGTAATCTCGTATTTTCTTTTCTCATACTTTTTCACCTACGTTCTTTCCAAGAATTCCTGCCGGCTTAATCATCAACACGATAATTAAAATCAGATAAACAAAGGTATCTGACATAGAGGAACTGATATAGGTACTTGTACCTGACTGCACAATACCGATAATAATACCACCAAGCATAGCACCGGGCAGTGAACCAATACCACCAAGCACTGCGGCAACAAAGGCATAAATACCAAGTCAATCGTGATAATCGTAGCAGAGCTAATGGTCACTCCTCCAATTGTGTAATTCTGTGAAAACAGTGTATAGGGAACTCTTGGATCAGGTCCGATTGCTGGAATTGCCTGCGCCAGATTTTCCAGCACAAAGCTCATGGCAATCGCAGTAATCAATGCCGTCAGATTGTTACCTCTTTTTCTGACAGGACGATAAGCCAGCAGTTCTACTAACATACCTGCACAAGCGCATACGATAATTGCAGGAATAATCGCTAACCAGCCGGGTAACCCCAAATTCATCATCCAGGGAATTGTAAAAAACAGAGTATATCCACCCACCATGATAAAATCACCATGAGCGAAGTTAATTAATTTAATGATTCCATAAACCATGGTATAGCCTAATGCGATTAAGGCATATACACTCCCCAATCTAAGACCTGTAGTAACAAATTGTAAAAAGGTACTCATAAGCCTTTCTCCTCTTTCCATTAATCTAATGAAAGTGTCTGCTCAGCTGTCTTTACTACACTGCCAGAAGCTTCATCATAGCTATATCCCATAAGCACACCTGTCTTGATTGGTGTACCGGTTTCATCAAATGAGAAAGTACCACTTGCACATTCATAAACGACACTTGTGTCAGCAAGCGCTGCCTGTACAGAAGCTGCATCAAAGGCACCTGCTGCTTCAATTGCTGATTTGTAAACAAGAACTGCATCATATCCAAGTGCATCAAAGTTGTTTGGTGTTGCGGCATATGCTGCTTCGTATGATTCTACAAAGCAGGAAGATACATCACTGGTAGAAAGCTCTGTTGCATAATGGTTTACAAACATGAAGTTGTTATATACAGATAAATCCATACCACCTGGAATTGTTGTTTCCGTGTTGTCAACACCATCACAGCCTAACAGTACGCCGTCAAAGCCAGCCTGACGAGCCTGTGGTACAAGATATGGTCCCATAACATCATAATAAAATGGAGTAAATACTAATTCTCCTCCTATCCTCATTACAGGTTTTCATCCATATAACGAAAAAAAGACAATGATGTCAAATCGACATCATTGCCTTTCTTATTTAGTTAATCTACACTAGGTTTGCATAAATTGCAAGAAAAAGTCTAAAATTTCTGTTATTTATTTTCCAGTCATCATTTGAATAATTGTTTTGTCAGTTTCTTTCATCCCCTCTGCACCTAAACGACTCACGTTCTGGATGGTATTTTCTACACCTTTTAACACAATACCATCACCACCTTTAAATTGCTGCCCCTGTACATACATTTCATAGCCTAAGATACCTGCATCTACCCCCACAGCAACCTTGGCTGCGCAAGATGGCTTTGCACCATCGCACACAATACCGGACGTAATTGCCAGAGCATTTACCAGTGTATGCTCAATCACATCTAAACTTTCACTATATAAATAAGCAATACCACAACCTGCAGCTGCTCCTGCACTTACCGCTCCACAATAAGCTGATAAACAACCGATTCCCTTTTTCTGATGCACGGCAATCAGATTACTGATAAGCAATGCTCGATACAGTTTATCTTTTGGACAACCAAGTGCCTTTGCATACTCAATAACAGGCAAAGAAACGGTCATCCCTTGATTTCCGCTTCCGGAATTAATCACAACAGGCATTTCACATCCACTCATCCTTGCATCAGAACCTGCCGCAGCTGCCGCCTTTGCATGCTGTCTGATACTTTTATCAGCACAAAGTAACACCTTTCCGATATTCGCTCCCCAATTTCCCTTTAATCCTTCTTCCGAAATAGCTGTATTATAAGCAATCTGTCTTTCAATCAACGGTTCTACTTCTTTTAAGTCAACACTTGAAGCATATTCAAATATATTTTTTACAGTCATCCAGCTGTAATCTTCCTCTTGCTCCTGTGTTTCTGACATATCTGTCACATTCTTTTCAAACAGTTTTTCTCCGTTTCTCTCTATTAATACCACATTGGTGTGATGATGTGTGATGCGCACCCTCACCTCATTCTGCTTGCATGTCATACGAATAATGATGTCAAACTTTTCTTCTCCTGTTAGTGCACTAACTGCAATCGGCACTGTATCTAAAAAAGCTCTTATGTCCTGCTTTTGCTTAGCTGTTACTTCTGAAATAACTTCCAGCTTTTTTTCTGCAACACCTGCTATGATACCTGCCGCAGCTGCAGCTTCAATGCCTTTCATTCCTCCGGTATTGGGCACAATCACACTTTTTACATTCTTCACAATATTTCCGCTGACAAATATCTCTACCTTTTCAGGCAGTACATCAAGTGTTTGTCTCGCAAGTGCTGCACAATAGGCAACAGCTATTGGCTCTGTACAACCCATGGCAGGAATTAACTCTTCTTCTAAAATCTTCTTAAATTGTTCCTCATAGTTTCTTTTGTTTTCACACATACTCTCACCCTATATGATTTATAGCTTATTCTTTGCTGTATACAATAGCATTAAATAAATTACCTGTCGAGAGTTTTTTTGTAATCTATCTTCCAATCACTTTTCCTATGACACAGTTCAACGCAAATATTACGATATGTACAGCAACAATCGTTGCACCAACCGGTGTTGAACACAAAATGGAAATCATCATACCTGCCAAAGCACTACATACAGAAATGATAGCCGAATATATAACTACCCCTTTAAAATTGGTAATCACACGCATAGCAGACAATGCCGGAAAAATAATCAACGCTGATATCAAAAGTGAACCAACCAAATTCATAGCAAGCACAATAATCATCGCTGTAATCACCGCAATAAAAAGATTATAGACATTCGCTTTGATACCCGTTGCCTTTGCAAAGTTCTCATCAAAGGTTACTGCAAAAATGCGGTTATAGAATAGAATGAAAAGAATCAGTACCACAATTGTCATGACCACACACAAGTATACCTCACCTTTTGTTAAGGTCAGAATAGAGGTCGAACCAAATAGTGTACTGCATACATCCCCTGAAATATTTGCTGAGGTAGAAAATATATTCAGCACCAGATAGCCGATTGCTAACGAACCCACAGAAAGCATTGCGATTGCCGCATCTCCCTTGATTTTTGTATGCTGACCCGTTCTCAAAAGTATCACTGCTGCAAATATTGTCACCGGCATAATGAATAGAGTATCATTCGTCAGTTTAAAAATCGTTGCCACTGCCATTGCTCCAAATGCCACATGAGACAATCCATCTCCAATAAAGGAAAAACGCTTTAGCACCAAAGTAACTCCCAGCAAAGAGGAACACAGTGCAATCAAAGTACCAACAATCAATGCATACCGGACAAAAGGATATGTCATGTAAAATTGCAGCGTCATTATCATATCAGACATTCGTATCATCCTCTATCATTACTTGAAAGCTTTTCCACGCTTTACTTGCTAAATAACTTTCTTTTGTACCATAAAATGACTTTGTTTTATCAATATGTAAAATATGGCTGGCATCAGAAATGACAGACTGTATATCATGAGATACCATAATAATTGTAATCCCTTCCTCATTGAGCTCTCTAATCACCTGATAAAAAGATGCGGCTGCTTTTGGATCAAGCCCCGTAACCGGTTCGTCCAACAAAATCAGTTTTGAAGTCGCGCAAAGTGCCCTTGCCAGCAATACTCTCTGCTGCTGTCCACCGGACAAATTTCTGTAGCAGCTTTTTTTCAAATATGTAATACCCATTTTGGCAATCATCTCGTCTGCCAGTTGTTTTTCCTTTTTCCCATAAAAAGGTCTTTTCCCACACTTAGCTAAAGTGCCTGACAACACGATTTCCCACACAGTTGCAGGAAAATCTCTCTGTATGACAGTTTGCTGCGGTAAATACCCGATTTCATATGGTTGTAGCCCGTCCCCCGTTATCAGACTTCCTGATAATGGAGGAATCAATTGCAGTACGGTTTTTATCAACGTACTTTTTCCGGCACCATTTTCCCCCACAACACATAAATAATCCCCCTTTTTAATTTCAAAAGAAATGTTATCTGCTACGGTCATCCCCTCATAGCCAAGCTCTAAATTTTTACAGGTAATATATGCCATTTTCATCCTCCCGGCTCACATTTGAACTGTCATTCCAATTTGAAAGTTTCCTATTTTCTAATTTAGTGCCTGTTTCAAAACATCCAGATTATCTTTCATGATACCTAAATAAGTAACTCCTGCTGCCACGTCCTTTTCTGTAACAGACTGCATGGAATTTAGTGTCAAAATCTCCATATCTTTTTTCCTGGTATTATCGATAACAGATTGTGCAATCTTTTTATCTGCACTTTCCAGCACAAGTACGGATGACAAATCCAATTCATCCATCTTACCGGCTAAAAAGGCAACTGTTTCAAAGCTTGCCTCTGTTTCTGCACTACAGCCAACAAATGCTGCATAATAGCTTAAGTGATAATCATCTACTAAATAGCGAAATGGAAAACGGTCTCCAAAAAGAATAGTACTTTTTTTCGCTGTTTCTACTACATTTTCATACTGTGCATCTAAATCTGACAGCGCTTTTGCATATGCATCCCCACTATTTATATATACTGTTGCTTGTTCTGTATCTACCTTATCAATGACTTGTGCAATCTCCTTTACTAAGACCTCCGCATTTTTTAAAGAAAGCCAGATATGCTCATCATATTCTGTTTCTTCCTCTTCTTCCTCATGCTCTTCTTCTGTCTGCATCCCCTCGATAACTTCTTCCTCTTTTACGTTATCACCAAGTATCTCCATCATATCAATAACCTGCATATTGGGATTGACTGCTTCTTCTATCGCATCCTCTACCCATTCATCAGACTCGCCACCTACATAAATAAGCACATCGCAATCAGCTATTTTTACCATATCAGATGCTGTAGGCTGATAGTTATGCAAATCCGTTCCATTATCCAGTAAAAGCGTCACATCAAAGCGCTCCTCCTGCTCTTTAATCACCTGTTTTACCCAGTCATACTGAGGAAAAACAGTACATACAATACTGATTTTTTCCCCGCTCTTACCTTCTACAGTGTCTGCATTACCGCAACCAAATAAAAGTCCCATACTAAAAGCAAGCACCAACATACTTATCCATATTCTATTTTTTTTCATTGCAAATGTCCTCCGATTTTCTATTTTTGCACACGCAAATAACACCAAGCTACGTTGGTATCACATATAAAAAAGAGGTATTCAATTCAGTAATTTTATTTTTTCGGAAACTAAAGTAGGTCTTGTAACGATAACCGGTATCAGTCTGCTACAAAACTCTTTCAGAACATATAGAACTGTCATAACAAATGGCAGTGTTGAAATAAATTTGATATTAGAAATGAACTGAACGGCTTCCTCAATCTGTACACAGACAGGACAGTCTTCACCGGAACAGTCATGATGTGCATTAGAAATAATAAATTCATAAGAAAATAAAATATTTACTAATAACATCGCTATAAATAGCCATGAAGCAACTTGCATTTTCTTATTCATATGCACACCTCCATTCCGTACAATTTTATACCAAATCATTTGCGATTTTAGCACGAGAAATAGGACGTGTCAAGCTACTCTGCGGTCAGATTATCTGCTTTACTAAAAGCATTATAAACTTTTTTCTTTATCAGTCACACATTTTATAGTTACATTTTTCCAAAAGGGTTCTTCCGGCATTTCTTCTGTCAAAATAGTAATTCCATCAAATCCTGAAAAAGTAACCGCACATATTTTTCCAAACTTCTGACCTGTCGCTAACATATATCGATGATTAAGCTGTGTATTCCTTACTGCGCTCTGCTTTACCAAAGCTTCATTAATATCCGGTGTGGTAAATCCCATTTTCTGGTCTATTCCATTTGTACCAAAAAATCCTTTGCTAAAATGATATTTCTGGATATTTACAACAGCCTCTGCCCCAACAACAGCCTCCGTAGTACCTTTCATTTCTCCACCGATTAAAATGACATGAAAGCCCTTTTGCGCCAAACGCTTTGCATGGTCTACGGCATTTGTAATATAGGTTGCCTGTGGTTCT
>CAMBAN010000092.1 GCA_945864145.1 uncultured Lachnospiraceae bacterium
CCGCATCAATTATCATAGAAGATCTAAATTTACAGAAAAAATTTCACACCGTCCTCTTTCCCATAATAAACCAACTTAACATTATTAGATATTGTCATTATGTCATTACATAAAAAAGACCAACGATCCATCTTCTGAATCGTTGGTCAAATATTGTGTCAAACTTGTGTCAACGCTACGTCTCCAAACGCTGAAACCCTTGGTATTACCAGGTCTATTCGCAAACGTAAGGCATCATTGCTAAGGTTCAAGGAAGCCTTGCCATCCACGTACCATTCCTTATTTTTCAACGACTTTCCCATAAAACATGTTAGGCATATCCCCTTATAAATGTACCCTGTTTTCATAAAATCGGTGTCAAATGTTGTGTCAAAATTCTAAAAAACAAATCCATTTTCCCATAGCTTTGTGTCAAAAATTCTCCCCAAAGACTACTCTAACTATACATCAGTATCTCTTAAAAGTAAAGAAACCGGCTGGCATAAACCGCCAGCCCTCTTTCTAAAATATACTGGTCAATCCCTCTACATCTTGTTTTGTCTGATTCTGCAAGGTCAGTGATTTTGCAATACTGCAATAAATATCAATACTTGTTTTGATGCTGCTGTGTCCCATCAACGCTTTCATGCTCTCATACGAAACTTTATTTTCAACCAGCCTTGTGCAAAATGTATGTCGGAACATATGTGGTGTGATCTTCTCCGGCAAAAGGCTGGGTTCTCTTCCTTCCCTGCTTGCTTCTTCCATTTCCCTTGTATTATATTTTTTTATAATACGTGTTAGGGAACACACTAACCCTTCATGGGTAAAAGGCTTTCCTAATTTTGTTGTAAAAATAAATTTACTATACTTTGCCACAACATTTCCTGCGTTGTCATATTGTTCAATCTTGATGTCGTTTCTGATTCTCATATTCTTCTGATATTCTCGCTGCATTTGGAACAAGCGGTACACATCCTCGCTCATAGGAATATCCCGATATGCATTCTCTGTCTTTGGTGATGTTATAAAATAAACATGCCCACCACCAACTTCACGCACACGATAATTTAAAGTTTTTCTGACGTGGATGCATCGCCTGTCCATATCCACATCATCCCAGGTCAGACCATCACATTCACCAAAACGCATTCCCGTACCCAGCAGGATTCCAACTATCGGCAGGTACACCTTCTGAAAGCCGTCTTCCTTTAAAAATCCAATCAAATTGTCGACCTCTTCCTTTGTCAGGGCTTCTACTTCTTTCCTCGGCTTTGCAACGACATACTTCATTATATTGTCACACTGATTGTTTGGCAATCCTCCACTGTATACAGCTTCCTGCAATGCCGCCCTTAACATACTTGCAAGAGCTCGCAACGTTCCGTCTGCTAGATGTTTTTTGTCCGCAAGCCACTGAAAATGTTTAACAATTTGCACTCTTTTAATGTCCTTCATTGGTGTAACTCCAAGATCATAGTCCCTCACATACGAATTATAAAAACTGACCTTATTCATATAACTGGATGCCTTAATCTTTCCTTCTTTGAAGTTTTTTAAATACTGCGGGTACCACTCATTCAAGCACATATTCTTTATTTCGATATTCGCGCCACTTGCTACATCAATTTTTAGCTCCTCTATCTTTGATTTTAAATCTTGTAAATCATTTGAATACAAGTACTTTTGTTTACTATGTAGCCGATATCTGTATATGTATCTTCCGTCTGCTCTTAAACTTACTCCATCAGGGAGCACTCTACCATTTTTGTCTTTTCTTTTTTTCATAATGAATCCACCTTTCTTTTTTGATGGGGGAGGGTACCAGCCCTCTCCCCTTTTGTCAAGTCCATTCGTCATTTATTCCGTGTCAATTTGCTTCTCTGTAAACGAATTGTCTGATTTTATCCATGCTCCAGCGTTTGTAACTGCCACATACAAACTGTGCATTTGCAAGCTTTCCGATCTTCTCTGCATTCCTTCGCCCACACCCAAGAACCTGCATCAGTTCCTGCGTTGATAACATAATTTCTCTGCTCTCCATAGATGTTCCCCCATAATATTCCACCAGCCTGTCCCAGTTCCAGCGTCTGTAAGCACCAACCACGACCTCTGCCTTTGCTTCTCTGCCAGCCTTTTCAACCTTTGCCCGACTGCAATGTGTAAGGTTCATTATTTCCTGTGTTGTTAACATTAACTTGTGCATCTCTCTACCTCATCAAAGTTACTTCATCTGCATAATCTTTGTTTCAAACAATGTTCCAAGCAATTTTTTATCAAACTTTTTTTGCTCCTTATATTTTTGAAATGCTTTCCTATATTCCAAACAGTCGTCTTCATTCATATCGCCTTGCAGAATGTGTTCTGCTATGAGATTCCAGAAATCAATTTCATTTAATTCGTCCTTGTAATCAATCTGTGATGCAAACCTCGCATCTATTGTCTGAGGAGTCGTATTTGTCCATACATAAAGACTATTTTTATACTTTTTATCACCCTTCTTGCACACTTCGGGTCCGCTACGCTGATCCACCAAGTAACACCGCCAGTTGTATTGTCTGCTTAAAATAGCATCATAAATTGTCGGTAATCCATCCGGTGCACGATATCCTAATAACAATATGGATGCTTTAGCCTTTGCAATACACTGTGCTAACCCTATATGATGAAGCAAACCTGACATTTCTACGTCATATAACTTCTGTGATCTGCGATACATACCCACAAAAGGGGGATCTAACATAAGTTGCACCTGCGCATTATCAATATAATTTTCAATAATGTTCTGTGAACCTGTTGACATGACCTCAACTCCATGTAGTCTCTGGATTGTCTTATCCACATTTCTCTTCACACCACATTGATATTTAGCGTTATCTCCGAATTTTCTATAGCTCTGTCCACCACAATTAAAGCTCTGCGTATATTTGATATAGGCCGTTTTTAACAATTTCATACGCTCTTCCAATCCACCTATTTCACGAAACTCTATATTAGCAGATACGCACGCATACTTTTCTATGTATTTTCCCGTAAATCGTATTGCTTCCTTATACTGCATTCTTGCCTTTTCTTCATTGTCTGGCTTTTCAATACTTTCCAAAACGCTCCTTGCTTCCTCACAGGTATCAGGGTTTGCAAGCAGATCGTACATATTCGCCAATGCAATATTTTTATCGTTGATGATTTCCCTCTCATAGCTTCCAGCCGGTATACAGGACAGAAGTCCACCGCCTCCTATGAATGGTTCAATATACTTTGTGCATGCAGGATTTAATTTGTATTTCAATTTTCCTGCAACTGGTTCGATTGCGCCAATGTATCCCTTTAAAAGTCCCATATTCTGCTCCTTTCCTGTGGGGGATAGCCCCCCACAAATGTATTTTTTATGCTGCACAATTATTATCTAACGTTGTTGTATTTTCTTCAGGGATTACCAGACAATATCTGCGCGTATTGTTTTTTTCAGTAAGTGCATATCTGTTCCCTGTTGCGTAGTAGTATTTTTTATCTTCTATTGCCTCATGCTTTGCTAACCCTTTCATAAAGCTAATAACTCTATATCCATACTCATTTAATATCTTTTGGAATGCCTCTGATGTAATTTTTAGAACTTTCTTTCCTTGATAACTGCTTTTTTCACAACCCTCATAGTTTTTCACAATAAAATCTTTTTGTTTCATGATTTCTTTATAGACTTCCAATATAGAATAATTATCCCCGGACGAAATACTTTTCCCTTTGTCGATATACATCATCAGCCGTTCAAATGCTAAACTCAACTGATCCACACTGATATCAACATTGTAGTTTTTCAAAGGATTCAGACACTTATAATTTGCATTCTCGTTTAAAAGCGTCTTTTTGGTAAAACTTACGTTATCATCACCAATCAATGGTTCCTTCTTCGCACAGTCATACAGGAAAGTGTCTATCGATTTCACCACCTTTGTAATATCATTCATGATAATAGTTGCGTACAAGATGTACTTATTTCCATTTTTCTCACACTTGAGCAATGCAATCTTCTTCTCTTCCCCTGTGACAGGTGGAAGTTCCTGTTCTGCTTCAAGTTTGTTCATGTATTTGACTTTCTTTTGTGCATCAGTGGTCACTTTTCCATGCACCTCTTCAAATGTATCATTCATTTCACCCATCTCCTGTCCTTCCAAACTCACGTTCTCCATATTATCATTATCTTTCGTATCCTTTTGCATGGTGACCGCCTCGCTTTCCAGTGTGTCTGCCTTTTTCTCTGTAACTTCCCCACTACCTGTTGCAACGATCTCGTATTTTTCCTGCTCTTTATTCATAGTAATTCCCTCCATAGTATTAACTGCTTCTACTCCAATTCCTTTGTTATTATTCATTTTATTCTTGTCCTTTCAAATTTCGTATGTTAACTTACGATTTTTTCTCTAGCCGGCTAAAAGTATTTTTTGTTGCCTTCCTTCTCTTGAAGACATTTATTATGTTACTTCATGCATGATGATTATTATACATGCCGCTCCGCTTCATATCTGACTAATTATACGCACAATAAAAGAGCACTATATGTATATCTCTTATACACATAGTGCTCTATAAACTATCACTTATACTTTTATTTGCATAACTACAGTGTGTTAATGAACATTTCACAAAATTTGAAATTTATCTCTACAAATTTGATAAGCCCTCAACATTTCCTCTGTCTCGTTCAACATATCTATAATCTCATTCATTTCTTCCTTGCTGCAGCTTGTCCACTCCTCCGGTGTTGTCATATATACTTTTTCCACCCTGTTTCTTATGATCGATTGTATACTCTCTGGCTGATATGTTCTCCCATTTTCATAATACCAGCATATTTTATACAAAGGGGTTGTATCCAGCAACACATCCTCTTCATAATTTTCAATGACCTTATGCAATTTTTCCTTAACCAAAGCAAGCGCATCTTCCGCTTTTACTTCACGGTTCTCTACTTTATATGAAAAGCCATACTTCTGATTCAGAAATATCTTCCATATATCTGCATTCAGCCCTTTAACTTCCAAAAGCCTTGCACTGTTATCATGCTTAAAATACTCTTGCTCAATATGAAATGTTTCTGCAATTTTTTCTACCTGCTGATTCGTAAAACAGTTTTTTCCTTTTCCAGAAACGATTCTTTGAATTTTTGATGCACTAATAAGCGTACCAAATAATTCATTCCAACCTACATATGCTATTTTCCGTTTGCTCTCTTGACCATCATATTTGTAAAAACACTCTGCCCTCTTTTTATCCATATATCTGTATAGCTCTCTGCAAATATATGTATTAACTTTCATGCAAAAAAAATCTTTAACAACGTCACTCATTCTTTTTTCCCTTGTCTACTTCCTTAAATTCTATTTCTTCTCCTTCATGCTCAGCGGAACAACACTTAATTTTTACCCCCTTCTTTGTCACACGTACCTTCAAACCACATTTAGGACATTTCAATAATCTGTAGCTCTGCTTGCTTTCTTCGGATTCATCTACTTCACCACCGTTATTTTTTCTGTCTACCCCCGCTTCCATTCCACATGTAAATTTATATTTGTCAAGTCCACTATCTTCAAGAAATTGTATAAACTTTTCTTCCGGTGCAAAAGTATATCTTCCAGAAAACTTCTTCTTATCAACTGCATTTTGAGAGATTACTGGTGTCGCTGATATTCCAATTCTTTCACATTCTACTGCAAAACTTTTGGAAAAATAAGTTCCTTTTCTTGCAACTAATTGCTTATACTTTATATGGTTATCTTTACTATATTGCTTTTTGTCCGCATCCACAAGCATTATCATGCCTATCACCAGATACATGTAGGCATATTCCATTTTCATATTAAGAACTTTATCTGAAAGCCTGATCACAGGACATTCTTCTTTACGTTCTCCCTCTTTCTTTATCCACTTTTCATTTTCTGTCTGTGCAAGTTGCACTGTTTTTCTCATTTTGGAACCTATATGTATAATTGTGTTTTGATCTATCTCCCCATCCCAAAATTCCTCATTGAATTTTTTGAATGCAGATTGTAATAATGCAATGTCATCCTTCAAATCTTTTTTTATCGCCGTATCAGTATAATACGGATTCGTAATTCCTATGTCACGATGTTTTTTCGTTGCATGTCCATTGTTTACTTCCATAACCTTATTACCCCTGTTCAAACCAAATTAGTAATGTTATTTTAATGCAATAGTCATGTTCATTTTACATCATGCTATATCATTGTTGCAAGTCTTTGACCATCCCAAAGCTCCACCCCTATTTTAGCGGCTCCTTCCAATGCCTGCCTGCTAAAATTACTGTTTGTCAGAACCACCGCACGCTGACATTCCCAATACTCTGCACCGGCTTTTGCTTCCTCTACCGCGTGCCAGCCAACCGTGCCACTGTATTTTTTACACTGAATTCCATAGCGTACCCCGGCTTTCTCTGCGATCACATCAATTCCAAAGTCTCCGCTTCCCTGTGTCACTTCCACATGTGAAAAGCCATTCTTTCTTAATATAGAAGCACAGTATTCTTCAAACTCCCAACCATCCATATGCTCTATTTTCTTTTCCAGATGATATCCCCGAAATCTATTTTTTGGAAGTGCACTTACAAAAAATCTTTTTCCATGTCTGCACCTTAACATCCTGCTGGGTATAAACAACATGTTTAATGCCATTGCAGAAACCAACACAGCTGTTGCAACATTCTGTCCCATCGTACCACCAAAATCATATGATCTGTAGACATAAATACTGCAACCGATAAGTCCAATTCTCGCCAGCCTTGACCGACACAGTGTTTTTATAATGTTCTCTTTTCTGTCTCCTGTAAAAATATTCAATCCCATTTGTCTTTCCCCTTTTCCAAATTGATTGTGTGGGATTGTAACGCTGTGGCTTCTGCATTGCAAGCAGGAAAATAAATATTTGCAACAAAATAAATTCACCTAGATCGCCAGCTATTTTCCCACTGTTTGCAATCTTCTGCCGGAACCATAGTCAATTTATTTCCATTTCATTTTCCTCATGTCGCTCCTGTCCATCCCCTCCCATTATCTTTACATTCCTTTTCCAATCGGAATGTAGCCATTTTCATCCCAAAACTAACCACATGCTTTTTATTTTCAAAACTTGTCTACTGCAAAGCCAGAACATTTCCAGATATTTTGTTTTCCCACATTTCCATTATTTTCAGGAAAATCATACTTTTTACATTCCAAAATCCATATTTTCTTAAAAAATATACTCTGGTGATTTTTTTCAGAACTTTAAATCTACGGAAATTTTATTAAATTGTTGGTAATTAAAAATAAGAATAGCATCCATAACTTTTGTATTTTATTGTTTGTATAAAAAATCAACAGGGCTGGCACTTCTTTTCCATCCACATATCTTGTAAAAATATGTTTTTTCATATCAACTTTGCAGTGGGCTGTCCCTTTTTTCTCATAACATGTCCGGCAAAAGCACCACCATTTAAAATAAAATTCAGTATTTTATCATATTATAATGCAGCAGTTAAACACCAAACTTGCTTGTATCTTCAATAACTAAAAAGAACCCCAGATGCCTAAACATCTGGGATTCAATCTTAATCACATTTACTCTGTTGCTTTTTATTACTTTACGACCTTTACACTTTTATATACTGTATATGGATCTTCACTACCCCGATACTCTAATTTATATAATGTTCCTGTTTCCTTATCTTTGATTAAACAATCAACGTATGTGTCTTTTCCATCTGGCATACTTAAAGCTAACACATACCCTGCATCTGTATTATTACGTGTAAACTTTGTCTGCTTGATTTCTGCCTTTGTCAGCTCATAATATTTGTAAAGCTCTTTATCTGATTTCTTGTTAAAATCAATAATATGTTTGTATGAGTCATCTTTTGTCACATTGTATATTCCAATATGAGATGCATCTTTGTTCACTCCTGCATTGCTCATTTCCCCTGCATATCCTGTACCTGCCATATGTGTATCTTTAGAGGTAAACTTAAATTTTATATTCTTGTCAACATTATTGCATACGTCTTTTCCTTTTACTTCTACTGTATATGTGCTCTTCTTTGTCTTTCTGTCATATTTTTCTACTACCTTATCACCTTCGCCACCTTCACAACTCTTTCTGATAATGTACCTATCCACAACTTTTACTGTAATAGTCTTTTTTACTTTTGTATTGCTTTTAACAGCCACTGTAATCTTTGCAGTTCCTTTATTTACTCCTGTGATCTTAATACCTTTTACACTGACCACGCTTTTATCTGATGTAGATACCTTCAGCTGGTTTTCTTTATAGTTTGTCTTAAATGATAACTTCTGACCTGTATATAAGGTAGCTTTTCCATTCTTAACGTTACTAATACTGATTGCCTGTGTCTTTGCTCCCACCGGAACTGATTGCGCCAATACCGCACTTGTTACAACTACAACCGCTAATGTGATTCCTATAAACTTCTTTATCCCTTTCATTGATTGATGCCTCCGCATTTATTGATAGTTCCATTTTACCCTCATACACACCAAATTTCAACATGCAAAAAAACAGGGCAGCTGAATCAACAACTGCCCCATTTCCTTATGTACTCTTTCTAATCCTTTTCTTGATGATCTTTACAATCTCATCACTTGCCGCCATATTATCCCCAAGCTGTCTGTCATGAGGAAATTCAATCAACCCGACCTGCCTGTTATAACCACCAGCTGCACACAAATAAAACTCAACAGCATTTACATTGTCCGGACAGATTTTTGCCACAACCTCAAATCTCACACTTCCCATTTCGATGCCTCCTTTTCCATTATCTTGTGGATACTCCTTGCTGAACTGTCAAACAATTCCAACACTGCATCTTTTGACAAGCCCGTCTGATTCATGTTCAGCCCAATGTCCACCCTGCTTTCCATCTCTCCTGTGTCAGGATTCAATACATGCAAACGTACCTGCATTCTTACTACATGCTCCATAGCACTTCCCCCTTTTATAAAAATAATTTTTTCAGGAAATTGTAACAAATGCCACTTTTCACGCATAAAAAAGGACTTCTGATGAAACTTTCCTTTGCTTCAGAAGTCCTTTTGCAAGTGCACTGCCAAACTAATTTTATTCTATTTTTTATTTTTATCAGTACTGCTGGCACTCTCTTTCTTTTCTGTCGTTTCCTCTTTCTTTTTCGCAACCACTTCCTTTTTCTCTGCCACTCCCTGCACTTTCTCTGGTTCCGGCTTTCCCTGCACCGCCAGAACCAGCTTATTATTTTCAATCTTTACTCCACCATTGATTACTCCAAGTTCATACCATGCCTGTAACTTTTCCTCATTGATACTGCATCTCTCAAACCTTGAAGAAACAACATCATATACTGTCTTTCCAGCTTCTGTATGACTTCCGATCACAAGATAGAAAACCTTTGCAATGCAGGTATCATCCTCAACCATTGCTGTATAGTTTCCAATATGTGAATGAATCATCATATTACGCATGAAGAAGTTTTCCTTATCCAGCACCAGCTCATCATTCACAACGCACATACCATAAACCTCTTTACCGGAAACAATGCTGTCCTTTAACATTTTCTCTGTCATTTCAACGATCTCTTTTCCATTGAAAAGCTCATAACCTAATTTTCTGTTACCAAGATTCAACTGATTTACCACATACATTTTACACATTATGTCCTCTCTTTCTGCACTGTCTCTTACAATGCTCAACCTTTATTTTAGAGATTTCTCTCTTTCCTTAACTTCAAACACATCTTAACGCTGGGTGTCACATGCGCCAAGACGTGATGTTGCAAGGAAAAGAGAGGATATACACCAGCGTTTATTATGACATCTGCACAGCATTCTCCTGCCACCATCACCCTTTACAAGGCTTTATATTTTTGGCAATTTGGCAACTTTCATTTTCATAGATCTTTACTTTTCTATAGAAAGTACTCGCTTTTAAATTTAACTGTTCCATTGCCTGCACTGCTGTTATCTCCTTTTGTTTCCACCGCAAATAAACCTTTTCAAATGCTTCATGATCAACCTCAATCGGCTTCCTGCCCTTATAAACGCCCCTTTTCTTTGCTTCTGCGATCCCCTCTCTCTGACGCTTTGCTCTCTTTTCCAGTTCGTGTTGCGCAATGGAACTATAAATGTCAATCATAAGGTTACGTGTCAATTCTAACGCCCATTGATTATTTTCATCCACATCCACCAATGTCGTTTGAATTTCTAAAATTCTCACAATAACGTTGTGTTTTTTAAACCATAGTAACTCTTCCTTTACACCGTCTGAATTTCTTCCCAGCCTGTCAAGTTCCTCAACAATTAACTCTATCTTGATGCCATCAATTTTTGACATATGCTCTATAATTGTTTTCATTTCTTCATATCGCGGTCTTTCAAAATTCTTTCCACTTGCCTTATCTATGAAAATGTTTGTTTGAGGTATGTCTTTGCAATATTCTCTTATTGCTGTAACCTGCCGTTCCTCATTCTGCTCTGTTGTTGAAACCCTGATATATGCATACTTATAAACCATTTCCAGCACCTCCAAATAACTGTTTTTTATTCTTTAATACCGGAAATGCAGTTTTCCAAATCCATTTTTATTTCAATAGGGTACCTGCCAATTTTGATATATGTCAAAATAGCTTTTCCTGCTCTTATGATACAAATTATCCCTATTTTTTTAACTCTCACTAGCCTATACCTCATTGAAATATCTTGTATTCCTTGAAATTCATTTTGTAAACCACCACCCATACAAATTTACCACTCCCCAATAAAAACCCCGTTTTACCCCATTCAAATCGCTCTGGAACACATTTCCATACTAATTTTCCCCTTAATTTTCCACACCAAAATCCCTTAATTTTACAGAAAAAAGCTGACCAAACAGCCAGCTTTCCCATGCCCATATACATTATTTACGCATTTTTTTATCAATCATGTAATATGTAACTTTCTTATATTTATCCATTTTCATAATG
>CAMBAN010000093.1 GCA_945864145.1 uncultured Lachnospiraceae bacterium
CTCTGATATATTCGATCATCCAGCCGGTAGTTGTTCCTGCATCCAAATAGACACAGTCATCCGGTTCAATCAAGGAAGCTGCATATTGAGCAATTGTCTGTTTCTCTGCTGTTTGTAGCTCCTTTTTCTGCATTACGGAAAGCTCTTGATTGACAATTTGTACTGATTGTACTGCGATAGCACCACCAAAGACCTTTATCAGACGTCCTTCCTTATCTAATGTAACAATATCTCGCCTGATAGTAGATTCTGAAGCCTGCAAAATATCCTTTAGCTCTGCGACTGTCATACTCTCCCGTTCCTGCACCAGTCTTACAATTTCTTCCTGCCGTTTTTCCGTCAACATACTATACGCCGCCTTCCTTCCTCTTTCACACTACCTGCTATGCTTTTGTGACATCCGTTTCCCTGATTACTTTTCTTAATGGTAACACTCGTCCCGGTGACACTGACAATTCATCCACACCCATTTTCAAAAATTCCTTCGTAAGTGACAAATCCGCGCCAAGTTCTCCACAAATGCCAGCCCAAATGCCAGCCTTGTGTGCATTCTCTACAGTCATCTGAATCATACGAAGCACTGCCGGATGATGTGCATCATAAAAGGCATCCAGCTTTGGATTTTGTCTGTCAATAGCAAGTGTATACTGCGTCAGGTCATTCGTACCGATACTGAAGAAATCTACTTCCTTTGCAAGTTCTTCACTCATCATTACTGCCGCCGGTGTTTCAATCATAATTCCCTGTAGCACTTCTCCAAAGGCTATTCGCTGTTCAGAAAGCTCTTTTTTTACTTCCTCAACAATTTCCTTAATGCGACGTACTTCTTCTAATGATGTAATCATCGGATACATGACTGCAATATTTCCATAAACACTTGCACGTAAGATTGCACGAAGCTGTGTTTTAAAAATATCAGGCTGTGAAAGGCAGATACGAATGGCACGATAGCCAAGTGCCGGATTTTCCTCCGGTTCTAATCCAAAATAATCTACCTTTTTATCAGCACCAATATCCAACGTTCTGATAATCACACGTTTGCCTGCCATTGTCTCCGCCACTGATTTATATATCTGGAATTGTTCATTTTCTGTTGGGAAATCTTCACTCTCCAAATAGATGAACTCACTTCTGAAAAGTCCAATGCCACTTGCATCATTTTTTAATACCATAGCCAGATCGCTTGTATTTCCAATGTTAGCATATAACATAACATGTTGTCCATCTAATGTGACATCTTCTTTCCCTTTTAATGTAAGCAAAAGCTTTTTCTTTTCTTCCTCTTCTTCTTTTTTTCGTTCCAGTTCTTCTCTTATTTTTTCATCAGGCTGAATATAAATGGTACCTGAAAAACCATCTACAATAGCTTCCTGCCCATTTAACTCTTCAGACAGTGTAAGATCTGTTCCCACAAGCGCAGGTATGCTCATTGTTCTTGCAAGAATTGCGGTATGAGAGTTAACGGAGCCATGTACCGTAACAAATGATAAAATTTTTTCTTTATCCATTTGTACTGTTTCTGATGGTGCCAAATCATCTGCCAAAACAATGACAGGTGTGTCAGTTTTTAGCTCGCCGTTACTTTTTCCCTTCAATATGGATAGCAGTCTTTCTGAAATATCCTTGACATCTGCTGCCCTTGCCTTCATGTATTCATCTTCCATAGAAGCAAACATTGTTGAAAAGTTATCAGCAGTAACACCAATAGCATATTCCAGATTTACCTGTTGGGAGGTAACGATATTTTTAATGGAATCTGTATAATCCTCATCCTCCAGCATCATCTGGTGGATTTCAAATATTGCTGCATTGGCTTCGCCAACTTCCTTGCAGGCTTTTTCATAAAGCGCCTGCAGTTGTTTTATCGCTTCTTCCTTTGCCTGTTCGTAGCGCACAAGCTCTTTCTCACAATCCTGTACCTTTACACGTACAACCTGATGCTCTTTTTTGGAAAATACCCAAAGCTTTCCGATGGCTATGCCTCCAAAAACACTTTTTCCATGATATACCTGCATTCCGTTACCTCCGTTTACACTTTTACAGACTGTTTTCCATCAGCTTGGAAACTGCCTCTAAAGCCTGCTCCTCATCCTCACCGTCAAAGCTAAATTCCACGGTATCGCCTTTTTTTGCCCCAAGTCCCATGATGCCAAATATTTTCTTTGCATCTACCATACTGCCGCCATTACCGATTTTAATTTCGCTGGTAAAGGTCTTTGCGACCTTTACCAATTCTCCTGCAGGTCTTGCATGAATACCCTGCTCATCTTTAATTGTATAAGAAAATGTTTTCATAACCTATATCCTTTCAAACCTTAAACTATTTTTTTCTTGAACATACCAAGCAGGAATGTGGATACCGCTGTTCCTACTACTAAAGCAACCAGATACATCAATGCATTTCCAACAACAGGGAATACAAAAATACCACCATGTGGAGCCATTAATGTACAGTTAAATACCTGTGATAAAGCACCTGAAATACCTGCTCCTATGATACATGCCGGAAGCACATGTAACGGGTCGGAAGCTGCATATGGAATCGCACCTTCTGTAATAAAAGCAAGTCCCATAATAAAGTTGGTTGGACCAGATTGACGTTCTTCTTTGGTAAATTTATCTTTAAAAAGTAAAGTTGCAAGTGCAATCGCACAAGGAGGAACCATACCTCCAATCATTACTGATGCCATAATATCGTAATTTCCTGCCGCAATCGAAGCTGTACCAAATACGTATGCTGCCTTATTGAATGGACCACCCATATCAATAGACATCATTGCACCCAGTACAAAACCCAGTAAAATCTTACTTGTACCACTCATGCTTGCAAGTCCTGCATTTAGTGCAGTATTGATCGTTCCCATAACCGGTTCCACAATAAAATTCATGCCTATTCCCATAATCAGGATACCAAATACCGGATAGAACAAAACCGGTGCAAGCTTTTCCAGACTTTCCGGAAGCTTATCGAATAACTTCTTTAAAAGCAGAATCACATAACCTGCAAGGAAGCCTGCTGCCAGAGCTCCAAGAAATCCTGACTTACCATTTGCCGCAATCATTCCACCAACAAATCCCAATGCAAGACCAGGTCTGTCAGCAATTGCCTCTGCGATGTAACCTGCAAGCACCGGAAGCATCAAGCCAAATGCCACACCACCAATGCCCTTAAAGAAAGCGGCTGCCTGTGTAATCGTACCAAAATTGGCACGTTCTTCTGCTGAAAGTGCATTGATATCTACACATTGTCCATCAATCAAAAAGGCAATTGCAATTAGTATACCTCCACCTACAACAAATGGAAGCATATGAGATACACCATTCATCAGTTGCATATAGATTCTATGCGCTATACTGTCTGAGGATTTTTTTGTTACACTTTCTTCATTTTGTACATTTGCTTTATAAACAGGTGCGTCTTGTCTCATTGCTCTTGCAAGTAATTCATCTGCCTTACTGATACCGTCTGATACCTGGCATTCTATCACATGCTTTCCATGGAATCTGTCCATTGGTACCTTTGCATCTGCTGCCACAATGATACAGTCTGCTTCATCGATTTCCTGTTGCGTGAGTACGTTTTTTGCTCCGCCTGAGCCTCTTGTTTCTATTTTAATACTACAGCCTGCTTTCTGTGCAGCCTTCTCCAAGCCCTCTGCTGCCATATAGGTATGTGCAATACCTGTCGGGCAGGAAGTAACTGCAAGGATTTTAGCTTTTTCTTCTTTCTTATCTAATCGCTCATCAATACTTGCTTTTTCTTTATCTGCAGCATCAATAATTTGTAAAAATTCCTCTGCACTTTTTGCCTCGCGAAGTGCCTTTGTAAATTCTTCATCCATCAACATAACTGATAATTTACTAAGTACATCTAAATGTACATTATCCTTACTGTTCGGTGCTGCAATCAAAAATAAAAGTGTAACAGGTTCCCCATCTAAGGAATCGAAATCCACACCATTTGGGATGACCATGGCTGCAAGTCCTGGCTCTTTTACGGCATCACATTTTCCATGTGGAATGGCAATACCCTCTCCAATACCTGTTGTTGACTCTTCCTCTCTTGCAAAAACACATTTTTTATATGCTTCTGCATCTGCAATTTTTCCACTCTTTTCCATTAATGCAATTGCCTGCTCTAAAGCCTGTGCTTTATTGGCAGGTGCTGCTGACAGCTGTATGCTGTTTTTATCCAATAATTCAATTATTCTCATAGCTACCCCATTTCTGTGTCCATCCGTTCCTCGGACACCCTACCTTATTTCGTGTGAATGGTTTGAAATAATGCTTCTATCTCTTCTTTTGTTGCCAGATTTTCCGAAAAAGCACTTGCACTTCCAGCAGATAATCCCATATGAAAGGCATATTCATAATCTTTTGTCTGCTTATAGCCTGCTATAAATCCGGCAACCATCGAATCTCCCGCACCAACTGCATTTACTACCGTTCCCTTTGGTGCCTGACTCATATATACGGTACCGTCCTCTGCAAGAAGCACTGCACCTTCACCTGCCATAGAAACTAATACATTACGTGCACCCTTTTCCTGAATTTTTTTTGCATATGGCACCACTTCTTCTCTTCTATGCAACTCCACACCAAAAATCTCACCTAACTCATGATTATTTGGTTTCACCAAAAACGGATGATAGGGCAGTACATTCATCAGTAAATCCTTGGTTGCATCGACTACTATATCAATGCCTTTGTTTTGTAAGGTTGCCATGATATCCATATAAATGGTATCCGGCATAGACTTTGGAATGCTGCCTGCAAGTACAAGCATGTCACCTTTTTGCAGCGTATTCATTCTCTGCATCAGTGCTTCTACCTGTTGTGACGGAATAGCCGGGCCCATGCCATTAATCTCTGTACCATCAATGTTTCGAAGCTTTACATTGATACGCGAAACGCCGTCCTCCAACATCAAAAAATCTGCATGTATTCCTTCTTTTTCAATGCGTTGCTTAATTTCTTCTCCTACAAAACCTGCAAGAAATCCAAGTGCTGTGCTGTCCACCCCTAAATTTTTTAAAACGTAAGATACGTTGATGCCTTTTCCCCCTGCAAGCATCTGTTCATAGGATGTACGATTTGTTGCTCTGAGTTTAAAATCTTCTACTGCAACAATGTAGTCCAATGACGGGTTGAATGTCACCGTATATATCACCTGTTCTCCTCCTCTCTTTGTTGTTACATTCATTTTATCTTCAAATTCGGTCATAATCAATCGCTTTAATTCACAAAATTCCTTTCGTTTTTGTATATTTTGACGTTTTTTGAGTGATTGTGGCTGTTTTTTCTTCTAATCGTGCAAAATGTAGGTTCAAAATTCAGTCACAATCAATCATTTCCTTTTTACCTACATCGTAGTTTGCCCTCATTCTTTTCTTTTTTATACTATTTTAGAGCGAATTTTTTTCATTATCTGTGCATTATCAGGGTCAGGTCCACTGGTTGGTTCGTCGAGATTGCAAAGAATTTTCTTCGATAATTCTTTATTGAGTTTTACTACATACGAGCACTTTTCTATTTTGTATTACTCTTGCGATTACTTCAAGTTAAGAAAACATGCATGATTTTTCTTGCCAAAAACAGATTTCTTGTTAAAATCAAAGTAATGATATATTTTACAATTAAGAAGGTAATCAAATGAATACAAATAAAAACTTTATACTAAAAGGAGAAATTGCTTTTTCATTAAATGAAAAGGAAATACAGACTTATCACGAAGGTTATGTTGTGTGTAAAGAAGGAATATGTCTTGGAGCATTTCCTGATTTACCTGAAGAATATAAATATTTTCCCCTGATAGATTGTGGAAATCACCTGATTATTCCGGGAATGACCGATTTGCATGTGCACGCACCACAATATACGTATCGTGGTATTGGCATGGATTTAGAGCTTTTGGAATGGCTAAATCAACATACTTTTCCTGAAGAAGCCAAGTATGCTGATACTGCTTACGCAAGCAAAGCATATTCTTATTTTGCAGAAGATTTAAGACGTTGTTTCACTACAAGAGCTGTCATTTTTGCTACCCTGCATAACCAAAGCACAATAAATCTGATGGACCAGCTTGAGGCTACCGGTATGATTACTTACGTAGGGCGTGTCAATATGGATAGAAATGGTGGAGAAAAATTGCAGGAGGAAAGTGCGGAAGTTTCCTTACAAGGTACACGGGAATGGCTTGACACAATTCAGGGGAAATACAAAAATACTTTTCCTATCATCACACCAAGATTTATTCCTTCCTGTACAGATGCGTTAATGCAAGGATTGGGTAAACTTTCAGAGGAACGTAATCTTCGCATACAATCCCACCTTTCTGAAAATAAAGCCGAAATAGCATGGGTAAAAGATTTAGTCCCATCATCAAGCTGCTATGCAAATGCCTATGAAATGTTTCATACTCTGGGAGATAACAACCGACCTGCAATTATGGCTCATTGCGTTTATAGTGATGAAAAAGAAATTGCAATTCTAAAGAAGCATGGTACCTTTGTAGCACATTGTCCGGAGTCTAATATGAATCTTTCCAGTGGAATTGCACCTGTAAGGAAATTCTTAGAGGACGGATTGCAGGTTGGTCTTGGTACTGACGTCGCAGCCGGTTCTTCCATGAATTTGATTAAAACCATGCTTTGCACCTTACAGGCATCTAAAATGTACTATCGCCTAGTAGATACGAATGTAAAAGCATTGACCTTTGAAGAAGTATTTTATCTGGCCACCAGAGGAGGTGGAAAATATTTTGGCAATGTAGGAACCTTCCAAAATGGTTTTGAATTTGATGCTGTTGTTATTGATGACAGTAAGATGCATTCCATGAGAAATATGTCAATCAGAGAACGGCTTGAACGAATGGTGTACAACGATTCTGACTGTATCATCATGGATAAATATGTGAAGGGAAAGCAAATCTATTATCATGAATAACAGAAGATAAGATTTTCAAATATTCTTTAAAAGTAAAAGCCTACTAACAGCAGCAAAAAATGCTCTTTTAGTAGGCTGATTTTGTTAAATAATTCCACCTGTTTCTTTTTGTTTATACTACAAATTTGCTTACAAGTTCACCCATTGCTTCAACCTGCGCTTTTTGTTCTTCGCTAATTGCTGCTGTTTCCTGAGATGTAGCAGAATTGTTATCTACGATTCCGGCTACTTCCGAAATATTATCATTAACCTCATTAATGCTGGCTACTTCATTGTTAAAGTGTTCTACAATTCTTTGAATACGTTCTCCAACTTCTGTGGAACTCATCATAACATCTTCCATATTAGCAGCAGCTTCATCTGCAATACTTGTTCCGTTTTCAACTGCAGTTACAGTAGCTTCAATCAGCTGGGTTGTCTTACCAACTGCCTGAGTAGACTCTTCTGCCAACTTTTTGACCTGTTCAGCCACAACTGCAAATCCTTTACCTGCCTCTCCTGCTCTTGCTGCCTCTATTGCTGCGTTCAAAGCAAGAAGATTGGTTTCAGAAGCGATATCTTCAATTGCACCGATAATGAAGCTTATCTGTTCGGAACATCTGCTGATTTCTCCAATCGCATTCTTCAATTCATCCATTTTTGCATTACTTGCAACTAATGTAGAACCGGCAAGATTAGATATTTTAACTGCTTCTTCTGCATCTTTTCTATTCTTTTCAATATTCTCATCCAACTCACCAATCAGAATAGCAATATTCGACACTTGTCCTGCCTGTGTTGTGCAGGCATTGGCCAAATCTTCTGCCGCATTTGCCAAATCCCCTGCTCCGCTGTTAATTTCCTTCGTTGCGTCCTGTATCATATTGACAGTTTCTTTCATATCAGCTGCAATCTGATAAAAGGACTCTTCTATTTCCTTATAATCACCTGCATAATTTTGATGTAATGCAATCTTGTAGTTTCCCTGACCCATTTGAAGAAGTATATGTGATATTTCTTCTATAATTCCCGTCAGACTGCTTTTCATTGTATTGATTGCAGAAACCATTTTTCCTACTTCGCTTTCATCCTCTTCCATATCAAATTCATTATGAAGATTGCCGGCTGCCAGTTCTGTCATCTGATCTGATACCAAAATGATTGGAGCTAATAATTCTTTTTCTGCAAATTTTGTAGTGGTTATAATCTGACGTACCAGGAAAGAAAAAGCCGTCAAAAACAGGACTATAATAATTATTTGAATGATAGTATAAAATGTTTTTTTCTGTTGTAGTCTTGCCTGTACCGTTTGAATTACTTCATTTGTCAGTGCATTGATTTGTTTAATCGTATTTCCGTATTCTTCACCAAAAACGTATGCTGTTGCCTTCTGTGTATCTCCATTTGCTACAGACTGCATAGCTTCCTCCTCCAGAGGCACAAGTCCGTTGGATAATTCTGCTATTTTTTCAAGTTTTTCCCATTCTTCTGCCTTGATATTTTCTTTTTTCAGTCCTTCCCAGGCAATATCACGATTTTTGTCAACATTCAATTCCTTCATGTAATCATCATAATATTGTTCATCACCGGTAACTGCATAAGCCTGTACTGCATAAGTCAAAGCCTTGGAGCCCAATCTATACTGATTCAGATACATGGTGCTTTCCAGTTGTTCTTTTGACAAACTGTTTGACAAAAGAATCGTAACTAATAGTAATAGCAAATATATTGTTCCTGCTACCAACGAAATATTCGATTGTTTTGCAATTTGCTTTAATTTAGAACTTTGACTACTCTTATCGTTTTCCTTTTTCATCCGATTTACCATACCTTTTTCCAATGTATTTCTTTACAGTAGCATTCATTGCAAGTCATCTTTTTTATAATTATTATACTTTATCCAATATTTTCAGTCAATAAAGTTTGTTTATACTATTTTGCGTTGAAATTTTTTCATCAAATAATAAATCCATACACCTGTTTTTCTCACACCCTTTTCCTGCATAAGGAGATTTGCTTCATCCTTCAATCTTGTGATAATATCGTTTCTTTCCTCTTCTGAATATATCTTAGGCATTGTTTTCTCCTTTTTGACTATTTTTGTATTTTTAGTCAGTACAAGGCACAAAAAAAGAAATGTCAAGATATAACAGACTCTGACATTCCTCTATTTTTAATCCATATACTCATATAAATATTCTTTTAGATTTCTATGAAGTGTTGTTTTTTCAGGTAGATTCTCATTTATTTCTGTATAACCAGGAAAAATCCATCCCATATACCATGTTTGTTCATAGTCAACAGAATCAATATCAAAAAGACTTTTAAACTGAAGTATTTTTGACTCTGCTGTAAGGATCTTCACACAAAAAAATCTGTAGTTCCTTTATCGCTTCACCCCATGTGTCTCTACGAAATAATTTGTCTACTAATTCTGTTGGTAACTCTCCCTTTCTCTGTTTTTCGTATTCTTTTAGTTGCTCCCTGACACCTTCAGGTAAATGTATCATTTCATATAATTCATCGTGTGTCATTCTTTCTACCTTCTCTCACATAAAACTCTTTTCATGCATTACTTCAAAGAAGTAAAAACGTCTACTCTCTAACCATATGATAAAACTCGCCTTCACCAAGTGATGTTGTTTGCTTAATTGGTTCTCCTACAATATGAAACCCTGCCTTTTCATAACATTTTACAGCGCGGATATTCCATGTACGTACTTCCAGATACATAGGTTTATGAGGGAATAATTCATTAGAAATCAAATGAGCTATTTTAGTTATCTGCTGTCCATATCCCTGACTGCAATACTCTGGATTAACGCCAATACCAAAGAATACTTCTGTTTCCTCATCGTATAAGTTAATGAACCCAATCAATTTATCCTCGTCATAAAACGAATAAAAATTATTCTTCTGTTGTTTTATGATAGGTAATCATCTATAATTTCTCCTTATGCAATAATGCAATGGCCTCTTCCATAGAAACACAATCTGCAAATCTTTTTGGCCACATCATTTCATTGTAGTATTTATAAGTCGCTTCTTTATCCATGTAATCATTATCGAAAGTAGAATTCGTACCTTGTGGAACAATGACTTTGTAGCCTCTCTCAAATGCAGATTTGATTGTTGCATCAATACAAAAATTAGTTTGTAATCCAACAATCATCAGCGTGTCTTCCTTCTTTTCCTCTATATAATGTGCAAATTCTTTATTCCCAAAACAGCTGTTGATATTCTTTATATATCTTTTTTCGCCATCCTTAGGCTTCATCTGTTCTGCTATTTCAAAATCTTCATCCCCAATGGAAAAGCCTGTTCCCGGACCATCATCATGTTGGAAATAAATAACCTCAACTCCATTTTCCCTTGCTGTATCCAGCACTTTGACTGTGTTGCTGATAAATTGAGAAAAAAGGTAAAGTCTTTCATCCGTGATTCCTTTTTGTATATCTATTGCCAATACTATCATTGTATGTTTCCTCACTTTCATCTTAAGCTTTTTCTATTTTATATTACTCCTGCGATTACTTCAAGTTAAGAAAACATGTATGATTTTTCTTGCAAAAACAGATTTCTTGTTAATAGATTGTGGAAATCACCTGATTATTCCGGGAATGACCGATTTACAGGTTGGTCTTGGTACTGACGTCGCAGCAGGCTCTTCCATGAATATGATTAAAACCATGCTTTGTACCTTGCAGGCATCCAAAATGGTTTTGAATTTGATGCTGTTGTTATTGATGACAGTAAAATGCATTCTATGCGAAATCTGTCAATCAGAGAACGACTTGAACGAATGGTATACAACGATTCTGACTGTATCATCATGGATAAATATGTGAAAGGAAAACAAATCTATTATGCATGAACGAGGAATGTGCGAAGACACATTCCTTGTTTATTCATACACTACTGTAAATTTATTTCTTTGAGTTTGTCAAGATAAGTGTGTAAGTTTTTTTATTTTTTTATGGGTGGTCGT
>CAMBAN010000094.1 GCA_945864145.1 uncultured Lachnospiraceae bacterium
TGTTTTTGCAACGATGCCATCAACAGTTTCCAGTGCTGCATTCTATCAGGCAAGAATCTTAAGAAATCAGCATCTGACCGGAAATGATATGCTAAGTGAGGCATCACAGCTGGAAAATGATGGAAACACGAATACCAATTCGAATGAGTTGGATACGCAAGACAATGGCAATCCTACTGATACATCGGCAGACCCGGTAACACCGTCTGATACGGACACAACAGCAGATCCGGTAACACCGTCTGATACGGACACAACAGCAGACCCGACAACACCGTCTGATACGGACACAACAGCAGACCCGACAACACCGTCTGATGCAGACACAACACTTGACCCAAATGCACCGATTGGTACGGATAATACATTAAATACAGAGACAGACAAGAACACTATAAAAAATGAGGAAGAAGCAGAGACCGTTGATGCCAGGGTAACAATAGAAGGACTCGATAGTGATGTGGCTTGTACAATTACTTTTGAAGATACAGATGGTAATAGTGTTGGAAAAAATGATGATGATACCTATACCTTGGTAAAGGGTATGGACTATACACTTGTGATTTCAGAAATGGAAGATTATACATTTGTATCCATTAATGGAAATGCATCAAAGCAGTTTACCTATGGAGGAGACGACCTTACTATCGTGTTTGAAAAAAACATGGTAGAAGAGAACTTCCCTGTCACGTTAGAAATTTTTGGTGCAAGTATAACTGTTAGCGGTATCCCGAATCCTAATAGCCTGACTTTAACCTTTACGAATATAGCGGATACTACAAAAGTAGTGACTGCAACCAATGCGGGAAGCGGTACCTATCAGGCAGAGCTTGAAGTAAATACAGCTTATACGGTATCTTATGGTACTGTTGCAGGTTACTATGTTTCCAAAGTAAAAATGGCGTCTGAAGAATATGATCCTGACAATAAAAAAGGAGGTACTTTTGACTTTACATACAAGGGAGAGGATGTAACGTTTATTTTTAGTGCCATTCCTAAAATGTATAGTGAAGAAAATGGAGATATTACTTTAGTAACCGGAAATGTATATGAATTAAATGAAAATTATGGTGTCAGTGATTTGGCTACGTATAATGATGGAAGTGCCTTTACACTTTCCTATGCAGACACTGTAAAGTTTATGCAGAATACAACTAACTTAGTAGTAAATGCTACAGATAAAATTAAAATTACCACAAGCGAAGATTATCAAATGGTAGTAAATTATGTTTCTACCAGTAATAATGCTGTTAATCTGACATTAAATGACACAAATGTCGGAAGTACAGCAAGTGGTATTTATAATACATTAAGCTATGATACCTTGCTTCGTGCAGGTACACATACCATTGGTGGCAGTGGTGATGTGGCTATTGCCTCTGTTACATTATATAAGCTGGAGAACAGAACCTATACAGTCAATTTACAGGGTGGAACAACGCCTGCAGATACGGAACTCACCTTTGAAAACAGTGATTATGGGATTACCGGGACAGCAAAAGTAACAGATGGTAAGCTACAGGTACAATTGCTGACAACAACAAAGGGTATTACCTATGAGGTGACAAAAGCAGCAGGAACAGGTATTGATTTTATTGAAAGTACTAATGAAGTTACCGTAGACAGAAGCAGCAGTGAAATTAACACATTGGAAATACAGTCTTCAGGAGCTGTTGAAATTACCTTTGCAGCAAAAGATACCGTAGGGGCTGATTTTGATGCATCCCAAATTACAGGTGTAAATGTTATTTACAATAAAACGACAACACCATGTAGTAAAGTAGATGGAAAATACACTCCAAGCTTAATTGTTGGAAATAAATACTCCTTCTCTGTAGATGGTGTACCTACTTATGAAGTACACCATATTAATGTGACAATTGATGGAAATAAAACAGAAAACGTATCAATGCCATACAAGTACCTGGGTACAGAAACAGAGATAGAGCTTGTATTTGCGCCAAAACAGAATTTAAAGGTTTATTTTGACTTAACAGAAGAGGATGCTAAAGTATTAGAAACAGCAGGAATTACTTTGTCTGATTTAAAATTTTCCTTTACACCAATAGGTAATAGTGGCACGGAATATACAGATGTGGTTCCGCAAAAGGATGCGGATAATAAATACTATGTAGAGTTGATAAAAGGAACATATAACGTTTCTATGTCTTCTAATGCATTGGATAGTAATGCAGAGTATTCCGTAGGAACTGTTTTAGACCAAATTCCATATGAACTAGGCAGTACAACAGTAAGTGTGGAAGATGATGGCGATGTATTTTATATGGATTTAACTAGAGTTAAAACATGGTATTTTGCACAAAAACACTTTCCAAATAAAATTGAAGGAAAAAAAGGTCTTTATAAAGGAATTGACGTAGATGCAACTTCTGGTAAACTTGCACCTCGAGAAAATGATGCACAATTAAAGCCAAATACTTATTTACAAATTCCTGTAGATGGCGCATGTACATTAATACTTACTTTTAGTAGTGGTTTACCAGGGACAATTGATATAACTGATTCCAGTGCCGATAATATACAAATTGAAGGAAGCGAAGAAGGAAGTAAAGAAGTAAAAATAATATATACAGGGGAGGAAGGGCTGGTTTCTTTTCAGTTTATACAAGGAAGTAAGGATAGCTGTTATATTGAATCAATTGAAATTAAAGAACAAACATCTTCAGAAGATAAAAAAGACCCAATAGATGATAATGGAGTTGGTCCTTATGTTGCAAAGGATGATGGCGATATTGGTACTGCCAACTTAGATACAGATGGAAATCCAAGACGAAGTAAAGAGGATACGGTAACAGTAACTGATAACGGTCAAAGACTGACTATTACACAGACAAATGGAAACACAGAGTCATTTGTTAAGAGTACCTATGATAGTGCCGTCCCAGTTGGCTATTACATTTTTAAGAAAAGTACAGAATATCAAACCTTGACTTTTGATATGAAAGTTACTTCGTTTGTAAATGGAAATGGCGGAGTTTATGTAGGAGCTTTTTCAGATAACTACATGTATACAGCCGGTTTTAGAGGAAATAAAGCGATACAAAAGGTATACTCCTCTGATGATTTTGGACCAGGAAAGAGATATGCGGCAAATTCAGATAAAGGTCAGTCCAGTTTGTCAGTTGGAGAAAAATTTAAAGTAACCATTACAAGAACTTCTGCTACAGCTTTTGTAATTACAGCCACAAGCTATGAAGATGATACACATACAGTAAACTTTGACTATAAAGTAAAAGATAGTAACGAAGATGCTTATTATTATGGTTTGTTATTAGATAACGTAACCGTAGAAGTAAGTAATCTATTATTAACAACAGATGGCACAACCAAAACTGTTTACAACCAGAATGATTATTATTATCCGTATGGTTCTTATCCGACACCAAGAGCGTTGTATGCAACTGCTACAGAGGTGGATGGAAAAAGTGTAATTAAGCTTTCTGTTTTGGGAGAGACACCGGAAGAGGACGGCTTTTATGTATTACAAAGAGCAGTGCAGTCAGATAGCAGTGCTACGATTCAGGAGTCTGACTGGACAACAGTAGAAGAGGCGCTATATGATACAGAATACATAGATGACACTATATCTGCCAAGGATAGTGCAAATTATGTCTATCGTATCAAGGGACAGTTAGGACGTCAAAGCCTTGGAGGTAATGATAATCAGTGTAGCAGCTGGGTAACATCCAAAGCAATTAATTTTGAGGGTGCTTTGGCACAGCCGGTTGTGACCGCTTCCTCTACACAGACAAGTATTACGTTAAAGTGGGATGCTATAGAAGGCGCGGATTATTACACCATTTATCGATTCAAATATGGAGAAACACAGGAAGCAGATGATGCTCATATTATTAAGAAAAAGGAAACCGGACTTACCTATACAGACAGTGTTTCTTCAAAAGCAGGTTCCATTATCCAGGATGACCCGTATTACTATTATGTAAAGGCAGTATCACAGGATAATGAAAGTCTGTTTTCTGAGGATGCGGTAGTATGGGAGGTAGCAGCTTCCAATCGTAGTGGCTATGATTATGATGCGAATGAGATATTTATCACCAATCGCTCTTACGAAACGGTATTTGATAGTGAAATTCTCATAGAAGGTTTAGTAAATGGCAGCGGCGGAACCATTGCCTTGTATGTAAATGGCTCAAAGGTAGACAGTAAATCTGTTTCAGACAGAGAAGCCTTTTCCTTTACAACCAATATCAATCAGGGAAGAAATGATGTATACCTGTTGTTTACAGCAAATAATGGAACACAGACCAAAAAAGCCTTTAACTATGTCTATGCGACAGATTTTGATGCGATTGTAGATGCTTCCTTTACAGGAACAGATGGAACTGCATCTACAATTGTAACTGGTGCAACGATTCCAACCTATAAAACAATTACGGAAGCCTTAAAAAAGGCAGACGGAAGCAGATATGTCGTGCTTGTTTTAGAGGGTGAATATGATGAAAGATTAGTGGTAACCGAGGAAAATGTGACGCTGCTTGGAGAGGATATGGAAAAAACCATTATCCATAACTACCCCGGAAATGTAGGTGGCGATATGGCTGAAAGGTGTGCGACCTATATCCAAAGCTCAGCTACAAATTTCCATGCAGAAAATCTGACCTTTAAAAATGATTACCCATATACCGGAAGTAAAAATCCGGATGGCGGCAGTAATGAATCAGCGGATGCAGTACGCTGTGATGCTGATGGGGCACAGTTTATTCACTGTACTTTAGATGGTATGCAGGATACCTTGTACATTGATAAAGGACAACAGTATTATGAGAAATGTTACATTAATGGTATTGTAGACTATATTTATTGTGGAGCAGATGCAAAGGCATTTTTCAATGAATGTATGCTGACTTTCCAGTCAGGAAGTGCAAAAACTTCCGGTTATGTAGTGGCACCAAGAACAGGTGAAAATAATGACTTTGGTATGGTATTCTACAAGTGCGGTGTTTTAGCAGAAAGTGGATGTACAAATGGTAACTTCTACTTGGCCAGACCATGGGGCGCAGGCGGTATGGCAGTATGGATTCAATGCTTTATGGGTAAGAGTATTAATAAGACAACGCCATATAAAGATATGAGTGGTGTCAAACCGGAAGAAGGAAGATTTTTCGAGTGGTATTCTTATGGCTCAGGCTATGAAATTAATACAGCAAGAAGACAGATTTCCAAAGCAAAGGCTGACGAATTTTATGGTTTAGGAAAGAAGAGCTACCATCATGATTATATGGGAAGCCTGGTAACAGCAAGAGAAAAGAAATACACCTCGGCAACCTTTACATCAGATGAATACTCCTGGTCAGATGGAGATGACTCCGGTATGGCTGATTACTTTATGGAGGGTTATGCGACTGATTACGATGTGAGTGGTGGTGGTCTGTTAAAGGAAACCAGCAGTAATTATTATGCCGTATCCTCAGCGGATGAGTTTCTACAGGCGTTAGTAGATATCAAGAGTAAAAAGTCACCATCTGTCATTGAGCTACAGGCAGATATCAGTCTTGGCAGTAACGAGGTAGATATCAGTAAATATGCTAGTATTATTAAGCCGTATGCAGCACAGCCATTAACGCATCCAACCTTACTGAAAACAGGTGTTTCAGTTTTAACCATTGATAAAATGAGTAATCTGACAATATTCTCATCCAATGCATCTTCGATTAAGCATGCAAATATTGACATCAAGGCAAGCTCGAATATTATGATTCGAAACATCGTATTTGATGAGTTATGGGAGTGGGATGAGATTGGTTCTGGTGATTACGATAGAAATGACTGGGACTATATGACAATTGAGAAATCGGATGGTGTCTGGATTGACCATTGTACCTTCTATAAGGCATATGATGGGGTGATAGATATAAAGAGTCCAAATCCGACAGAGCGTGTGACTATTTCCTGGTGTCAGTTCAGACCTGGTAGTGAGGGAGATACCTTCTTTAATGAAATGATGAATTATATGAAGGCAAACCCGGGTGAATTCCCGACAACCTACCAAAAGATGTTGCATGCAGGCATGACAGAAGACCAAATCAAGATGTATGCTTACGGTCAGAAGAAAACACATTTGTTTGGACAAAGTGATACGGCAACAGATGCAAAGGGTATCAAAGCTACGTTAGCAAATAACTATTATTATGATTCTATGGATCGTTTGCCGCGTCTTCGTTATGGTTATTCTCATGTGTATAACTGTATTATGGATTCGCAAGGTTTGTTAACGTTAAGAGATGCTATCACAGACTCTACCATGAGAGCAAAAGTAGTAAGTAATGGTGCAGCTTCTACCTGTGGTGGACAGGTTCTTTTGGAGGACTGTTATATCAGTGGTATTGTCAATGCCCTGAATTCCGGTAACGGCAGCAGTCCGGCCGGTTATATCAATGCAATTAACTCTGTTTACTATATGAATGGTACAAGAGCGACCTTGGAGGTAAAAAATAATACCAGTGCAGATGACCAGGTATTGATTACAGACGCAAACTCCTTTAGAAAAGGATTAGGCTATGATTATTCTTTGAAAAATGCAATCAATCTGTTCTCTACCATGCTTCCACACTGCGGCGCAGGCAGCATTACGCTTACAACCCTTCAATGGGAAAAAACAGATTATAATGTAACAAAGAAAGGCTCTGAAACTTCTTCTGTAACAGATGCACCGACATCGAGTGAGGATATTCCAGATGTAAAGGATTATGATACAGATATTAAAACAGAGGAAACAGTTGTTACGCCACCGACAGTAGAGGTTATTGATACCATTAAGGAAATCGTGGATAACCTTCCGGATGAAACGACTGTAACAGATACAACAGCTGAAAAAGAAGAAAAAAATGAAAAAAATGAAAAAGAAGAAAAAGTAGTAGAAACGAAAAAGCAGGGCGATATCGTAATGGTAAACGGTAAAGCGTATACCATTGCAGATGCAAATGGAACCCTTGCCTATCGTGTAGCTTATGCAATTCCGGAGTCTGTACTGACACCGGCAATAAAGAGCGCAACAGGTGCAAGTTCCATCAATGATTTGATTGCCTTCCTGAAAAATGATATTGTGAATACTTCAAACAGTAAATTTGCGCAGATGCAGGCAAGAGATATTGGGAATACTGCTGTTTTTGATTTGGCAGTCGTTATTATGCAGCCAAATGGTGAGTGGATAGAAGTAACAAAAGAAAACTTCCCATCCGCTGGTCTGGATGTATTGATTCCTTATCCAAGTGGAACAAGTGGAAGTACCCATCGTTTTGGTGTCAGCCACTTGATTGTACTAGGCTGCAATGGAAAAACACCCGGCACGATTGAATACCTGACACCGTCCACACAGGATGATGGTCTGAAGGTGCATGTGTCAAGTGCATCACCATTTACAGTAGTTTATGAAGCACTTTCCGGTGCAACGCAGGCTACAAAACAGGAAGAAGAGTCTGCAGGAAGTAAATGGGTAAGTGCACAAAAGGCAATCAGCACGTCTGCAGAGGAGGATGAAGCCTCCAGAGCAAGAAACGGTGATATGTCTACCAGACAGACCTTAGACAGCGTTATGGGTTCCGGCTATCTGATTTGGGTAACCTTAATCAGTATTGCCATTATGTGGGCAGGAAATTATCAGTATTATCGCTTTAAGAAAAAACAGGAAATGGATACCGGAATCGCTTATGGAGACTCCATGGCAATTCTGTAGAAAAAAAGAAACAGGGGCTTTTTTCAGCCCCTGTTTTGTAGTGTAACGATTGTTCTATTGTAAAATAGTTGTGAATTCTTCTTCTGAGATAGGCTTGTAAAAATAATAGCCTTGAATCATATCACATCCTGCAGATTGAAGAAATGCTAACTGTTCTGCATTCTCTACTCCTTCAGCAATGACCTTGGCACCAATGTCATGAGATAGTCCGATAGTATTTTTAATAATTGCTTCAGCTTTTGCATTTTTTCCAATTTTTGCAGTAAAACCAATATCTAACTTGATGATATCAAAGGCAAAGCTCTCCAAAGTAGACAAAGACGACATGCCACTTCCAAAGTCATCCAACAAAATAGAAAGACCAAGCTTTTTCATTTCATGAAGAAAAGAAATAGCATCGGATTCAAGGACTGCATAAGCAGATTCTGTGACTTCAAGCTTTAGTATATTTTGAATATTCTGATAGTTACCAAGTGTAGATGTAAGGATATTAAGAAGCTTTGTATCATAAAAATCCACACGAGAAAGGTTAACAGCACAAGGTATTGCCTGCTGTCCCTTCTGTATTCTTTTCAGATTAAAATTCAGTACATTGTCAATCATATAACTGTCAATTTTGCTGATGATACCATCCTTTTCAAAAACAGGAATGAACTGATATGGAGGAATCATCCCTTTTTCAGGATGTTTCCATCGTACTAAGGCCTCGGCACTGACAATTTTCCGGGTTTTGGCATCAACAATTGGTTGATAGTAGGTCAGGAACTCTCTGTTTTGTAAGGCATGATCCACTTCGGAAACAAATCGTCTCTGATTTACATACTCGTTACTTTGTTTCTCATCAGATATTGCATAAGCGACGCCATGCCTTGGTAAAATCGCCTTTTCGGCAAGCTTTGCCTGATCCAGCATATACTGAACCTTTTTTGTGGAGTCTGTAATATGATAAATTCCGCATTTGATAAGCAATGGCATACGTTTTGAACCTTCTACATACTCCTGATGACATAGGGCTTCAAACTTCTGAGGCGTGATATTTGTTGTTTTTGTAATTAAAACAAAATGGTCACTTTCTAATCTGGCAATTAGAACGGGCTCCAGTTCATCGACTAGAATATCACGTTCCCTAAAAATAACCATATCTCCACTTAAAGTCCCCAATAAATCATTAATAGCCTTAAAGCCTTGGATATTCGTATAGACAAGGGAATAGCCTTCCGATATTTTTCCCTGCTTAAGCAACATTTCTGCTTTATTCAAAAATCCGGTTCTTGAGTATTCATCTGTCATCCAGTCATGGTCAAGCACCATAGAAATATCTGTCAGGCAAACAAGAAGTCTGTTCTGCTTTCCGGCAATTGGTACTGCACGTAAATTGACAGCCTGAATACCATCCCAAACATCCATATGAACGGTTCTCACATAGCTACCCTTAGCAGACAGTTCGTTTATGATTTTTTCAGTCGAAATTTGTTCAATAACAGCTTGTTTTTCATCATTTACGACAAGTGCAGATGAAAATAGAGCAATCAACTCATCAAAGGAATCAATATGAACAGGAATTAAGCCTTTTTGCAGAAATCTGTTACTCATGTGATAGAAAGTAATTGCGTCATTTTCAGTATTTACCTCAAGCATCCAGTCATAATAGTTTGTAACAAAAGAATCAAACAGATGAATCGTATCCTTAAGTGCCTGTTGAAAGTCAGTACGAATATCATAGTTGTCTTCAGTGATAATGCCGCTGGAAAGAGGAGAAATGACGCCATTTTCTATGATTTCTCCATTACCAAATAATTCAGTAATTCCATTTCGCAAAATAAAGTAGCTTCCATCAGGAATCATGTAAATTTTGCGTCCGACACTGTCTTTGGCAATGATGTCGTTTATGTAATCCTTTCCGTCTAAAGTAATCGTTTTCATATATTGGCTGTGAGGAAGAATTTGCATACTTGTTAATCCGAGTCCGCTGGCTGATTTAACAAATTGGGGATCAACACTTTCTCCCTCTAGTTCAGGGGCAAGGTAGACCTCTGTAGCAGCATTCACGCTTCCGGCGCTCAAACCAATGAAAAGACCATCAAAAATCGTCTGATTAGAAAGAAGGGCCTTTAAATCGCATTGCTGCATAAATTGATTTTCCGTGGGAGCATGTCCACCTGACAGATAGAAAACATCTGCCCAAAGAAGGGCTTCTTTTAATGCTTCTCTACCTGGATTTCCGGTAAAATCCTTGTGATTATTCTGAAAGCTTTCAATGGTTCTATTGTCAAAACAACGGATTTCACCAATGGAAAAATCAGCCAGTGTAAAGGCATCATAAAATTCCTGCGTAATATGATCAGATAACGGAGCATCTGCAGGAGCACTGGAAAAAACCAACACGTGTGGGCTTGACTTCCAATATCGTTTTATGTTTTCTTTAAAATGATTATCATCGCGAAGCGGTCTCGGCGTATAGTTACTTACGGTCTGATAATCCCAAAAACTGCTTGTTAGAAAAATTACCATATAAAATATGTACCTTTCGATCTTGTTCTATAGTTTGGCAATCTATTTACGCGAAGGTCGATTTGCAAGGAAGAATTAACAGTAAACAAATTGCAAAATACTTATATATCTATATTTTATATGTTCATTACAATAATAACAATACTATTTTAGAACGGATGAGAAACTTTTCGGATTTTAAAAAAATCAAGAATATTGAAATTGAAATCTGGATATGTTATACCAATAGCATTTTTGCAAAAAGAACTGGCAGAATGGATAGCTTAATAGCTATTTGATAGAACTTTGATAGAACTTTGATAGAAACAAGGGTATATTCGGGTAGAAAATTGGGTATAAAAAATAATTCAAATCAGATATAAAAAAGAGAATTGTTACAGAAATAAGCACATTCATAACAATTCTCTCCCATATATGTTGTAATCGTCGCGACAAGATTCGAACTTGCGACCTCTGCGTCCCGAACGCAGCGCTCTACCAAACTGAGCCACGCGACG
>CAMBAN010000095.1 GCA_945864145.1 uncultured Lachnospiraceae bacterium
GAAAGGATTTTCTTCATAGCTTTCTTTGTATCTTCTGTGATAATCTTTGGTCCTGTGATGTAATCGCCATACTCAGCAGTATTGGAAATAGAATATCTCATTCCAGCAAATCCTGACTGATAAATTAAGTCAACGATTAATTTCATCTCATGGATACACTCAAAGTAAGCATTTCTTGGGTCATAACCAGCTTCTACTAATGTTTCGAAACCAGCCTGCATTAATGCGCAAACACCACCACAAAGAACTGCTTGCTCACCGAATAAGTCTGTCTCTGTCTCTGTTCTGAAGGTTGTTTCAAGAACACCGGCTCTTGCTCCACCAATTGCTAATGCATAAGCCAAAGCCATATCTAATGCCTTACCTGTAGCATCCTGCTCAACAGCTACTAAACAAGGAACACCCTTTCCTGCCTGATACTCAGAACGAACTGTGTGTCCTGGTCCCTTAGGAGCAATCATAGTAACGTCAACATCTGCTGGTGGCTTGATACATCCGAAATGAATGTTGAAACCATGAGCGAACATTAACATATTACCTGGCTCAAGGTTTGGCTCAATATCTTTTTTGTACATATCAGCCTGTAATTCATCATTAATTAAAATCATAATGATATCAGCTCTTTTTGCTGCTTCTGCAGCTGTGTATACTTCAAATCCCTGTTTTTCAGCCTTTGCCCAAGACTTGCTGCCCTCATATAAACCAATGATTACATGACATCCTGATTCCTTAGCATTTAATGCATGTGCATGTCCCTGGCTACCATAACCGATAACTGCAATTGTCTTACCTTCTAATAATGATAAGTTACAATCTTCCTGATAATAAATCTTTGCTTCTGACATTTTTATTTCCTCCTAGAAATAGTAAAATTAATGAGCTACGCTCACAATCATCCTTAATTACTCAAGATAAATGACATCCTCAGATCCTCTGCCAAGACCTGCAATACCGGTTCTTGCGATTTCCAGAATTTCATAATCCTGTAATAAACCGATAAAGGCTTCAATCTTTGACTGATTTCCTGTGATTTCTACAATTAAGCTGTCCACATTGACATCAACAATCTTTGCTCTGAAAATGTCTGCAACAGTGATAACACCCTGACGTTTCTCAGGTGTTGATTTAACTTTAATCAGACAGAGTTCTCTGTAAACACTCTTTTCTGGTTTTAATTCATGAATATCTCTAACGTCTACCAGTTTTGCCACTTGCTTCTCGATTTGGTCAAGAATTTCTTCATCACCGGAAGCTACTATAGTAATCCTGGTAAATCTTGGGTCAGCTGTCACTCCAGCCGTAATACTTTCAATATTGTACCCTCTTCTTGAGAATAATCCTGATATGCGGCTTAACACACCAGCATTATTATCTACCAAAAGTTGGAAGACTCTATTCTGCATAAAAACACTCCTTTTGCGTATAATATACGCTGCATACGTCATTCATTTTAGCAACCTTTATGTCAATTGTCAACACATTTAGGCAGTGCAAGTGTACCTGTTCTGGCAACCTCTACCACAGAAACAGACTTAAGCATATTTAAAAGAACTTTAATTCGTTCAGGCACATCGCAAATCTGAATGATCATCATGGACTGTGACATATCAACGATCTCCGCACGCATTAACGAACAGGTTTCCATGATATCTCTTCTGTTATTTTTATTATATTTTACTTTAATAAGCATCAGCTCCCTGCTGATGCTGTCCTGTTCTTCAAAGGTTTTCACTTTAATGACATCCAGCTTTTTATTTAGCTGTTTTTCTATTTGTTCAATTGTCCTTTGATTACCGGAACTGACAATCGTCATGCAGGAAACCTCCGGATCATCAGTTTCACCTACTGCAAGACTGTCAATATTAAAACATCTGCGTGAAAATAAGCCTGCTACTTTACAAAGTACACCTGCTCTGTTTTCCACTAATACGGAATATATTCTTTTCATTACCAGGTCCTCCCTATTTTACCAAATCGTATGGGTCTACCAGACATTCCATAAGCATTGTTTCATCCTTTTCTAAAAATGCCTGAATTTTTTCCTCTGCATGAGCCATATTCTCTACACGCAAAAACGGAATATGATATGCAGCAGAAAGCATTTCCAAGTCAGGAGAACCATCCTTAATATCAACAACAGAATAATTATCCTTATAGGTATAGTGCTGATACTCTCTTACCATACCAAGGTAATTATTTTTCATAACAATAACTTTAACAGGAATATGATGCTGCATGATTGTTGCAAGTTCCATCATAGACATTTGGAAGGAACCGTCTCCGCATACGGCAACGACCTGTTTATTCATATCTGCAATTTTAGCGCCCATGGCAGCAGGAATAGAGTAGCCCATGGTTCCCATACCACCGGAAGTCAAAAATCTTCCATTTTTAACAATATGATAATTGCAGGACCAAATCTGGTTTTGCCCTACATCAGCTACATAAACAGCATCATCCTGCATATGCTCTGAAAGCAAATTAATAAATTCCTTTGGGTCTACATAGTCAGGATTTGGATTTCTTTTTGCCTGCATAGTAGCTCTATAGCTCTCTAAAGTTTCAATCCACGCTTCATGCTCACATGTAAACTCCTGCTTTTGGAAGTCTTTAAATATATGTTTTGCATCCCCTACAAGCGGAATGGTAGGTCCAACATTTTTACCAATTTCTGCCGGGTCTACATCAATATGTACCAGAATTTTATTGGTAGTAATCAAGTCCGGCTGACTGATTGCTCTATCTGCCACACGTGCCCCCACCATAATCATCAAATCAGACTCATTCATGGCACGATTTGCATAGGCATTACCATTATTTCCTACCATGCCAAAATACATAGGGTCCTTTGTCTGCATGACACCAAGTCCCATCATGGTAGAGACTACAGGAATTCGATAAGCATGTGCAAAATCTCTAAGCTCTGCTACCGCATCACTTAAATGCACACCGCCACCAGCACAGATAATTGGTCTTTTTGCCTTTTCCAATTCCTTAATGACCTTTTTAATCTGTACGATATGTCCCTTGACAGTAGGTTTATAAGTTCTGAACTTTACTTCTTCCGGATAGTACAAATTTTTAATAGTTGCATTTTGTATATCAATAGGAACGTCAATCAATACCGGTCCCTTTCTGCCGGTATTTGCTATATAAAAAGCTTCCTTAAAAATTCTTGGAATATCCTCTGCCTTTTTTACGAGATAGCTGTATTTCACAAAGGATTCCACCGCACCTGTAATATCTGCTTCCTGAAAAACATCGCTTCCAATCAGCTCACTTTTTACCTGACCGGTAATGCAAACAAGTGGAATACTATCTGCAAAAGCTGTTGCGATACCTGTAATCAGATTTGTCGCACCAGGTCCGCTTGTTACAGCACACACTCCCACCTTACCGCTGACTCGAGCCTCTCCGCTTGCTGCATGTGCAGCATTTTGCTCTGTTCTTACTAAAACTGTACGAATGTCTGATTCAAGAATGCTGTTATAAAACGGACAAATTGCCACGCCAGGATAACCATATACATTTTTAACACCCTCTTGTTCGAGACACTTTACCATTGCGTCAGCGCCAATCATTTTGTTCACACTTATCCTTTCAAAAACATATTTTTAATAATTATACAGATTTTGACACATTAAGTAAACCCCAATTTTGTTGCTTTTATACAATATTTATGATAGAGTATACACTGTAAATGCAAAAGAAAGGTGCAATTTTATGATACATAATTACAAACCAATGATTACTGCTACATGCCTGCTTGCTGTTTTTATAACAGGCTGTGGAAAGCAATCAGAACAGGAAAAAGAGCTTGAAGCTTTTTCCAAGTCAATGGCAGACTTTGCGATTGAAATTCAAAATGCCGACGAAGAAATAGATGAAATAGATGTAGAAAACGTGAATGCTGCTCAGGATTTGTTAAATATTTTAGATAATCTGGAGGAGACTTTCTATGAATTGTCTGAAACTTCCGTTCCATCCCACTATCAGGGAATTGAAGATTTAGCAGATGAAGCCTACGAAAATATGACAAACGCTGTATCCTTTTATCACTCAGCCTATGAATCAGAACCTTTTAGTCCGGAAGATGCAGAAATTGCATTCCAATACTACAGCCGTGCTATGACGCGTGTAGAATATATTGGCTATGTACTCACAGGCAACGTGCCAAAAAACGAAAATGTAACTGTTTATGAGAAATCAGATGACAGTCAAATCGTAAATAAGCTTTTGCAGTCAACTCATGAATAAAAAGAGCTTGCTAAACAGCAAACTCTTTTTATTTATGGTTCTATGCTTACATTAGTTGGAACATCAGGCTCTTCAATCATCTGTTCTTCCTCTTCTATCACAACTTTTGCAGTCTGTACATATTTACCAAAATATTCATTTGAAATTTTCAGCATATAATGTGATACAATTATCCCGGCGCAGCATAAAATCACTATAAAAGCTATAAACGAAAGAAAATTGCAGGTTAAGCTCTTTTGCTGTGTAGCAATCTCCTGTTCATATTCCTCTACATAGCTTTTGTATTCCGCAGAAAGCTTCCCGAGCTTTTTCATATAATATCCAGCTTTATCATATCGTCCTAATTTTTTTTCAATCATCACGAGCTTTAAATATGCATCAGCAAGAACTGAATCATTTAAAAGTTGCTTTGGATTGATTTCCTCTACAAAAAGTCTAAAGCATTTTGCAGCAAGGTGAATATCCCGTTCACAGCCTACTCCATAATAGTAAAGCTGTCCCAGAATATAGTTACCCTCTGTATAACCATATCGAACCGCTTTTTTCGCATATCCAAAGGCTAAGCAATAGTCTTTAATATTTTCTGCATAGGCAACATGCCACGATGCCAGCTGAATATAAGCATATTCATCCCCTTTTTCTGCGCGCTTTTTTATAGATTCATAACTGTCCGATTTTGAAATTGTCTGGCACAGATATTCCAAAACCAAATCCTCTTTATCCTCTGAAATTGTCCTGTCAGATAAAGAGTCTTTAATCAAATCTTCAATATCCAAATAGCTTTCTCTTTTTAATTCGGATTCTTTCACGCTTTCCCCAGCTCCTTTTACTTACACACCACTTACAATTCTCATTCTCCGCTTTTCCAACTGTCTGATGGTGCGGCAGACCATGTCAGATTTGTTTTATCTGAGACTGCAACAATACTACCCTGTTCGTCTGTGCGATAAACCTTAACTCCCATACTGCGTAGCTTATTTAAGGTAGCAGCGTGGGGATGACCATAGCTGTTTTGTTCTGCACAGCTGATTACTGCAAACTCAGGATGAACTGCATCTAAAAACGCATCGGAACTTGAAGTCTTACTACCATGGTGTCCTACCTGATAAACCGTTGCTGATAAATCCATTCCATTCATTAACATATCATTTTCTGCCTCTTCTCCGGCATCACCCGTAAAGAGAAACGTATTTTCCCCATGCGTGACCTTAAGTGCTATAGAAGCATTGTTAGGGTCAGTATAAACAGCATTTGGTGCAATTATCGTTATCAATGCTCCACCTAACGTATAGGTACTGCCTACCTCAGGTGTAGACCACACATAATTCCGATAAGAAATGGACTCTAACAACCGTTCATAGGTTTTGTTACTCTTTTCAAAGGCAGACATAAAAATATTTTCTATATCAAATTTTGTAATAATTACCGGTGCTGCACCTATATGGTCTGCATCCGGATGTGTTAATACCAAATACTTTAAATTTTCTATTCCTCTTTTTTGCAAATAGTTCTGCACAAGGGTACCTTTGTTGTTGTCTCCTGTATCAAGGAGCATGTATTCCCCGTCACACATAAAAAGTGTCGCATCTCCCTGGCCGACATCTATAAAATGTATCTCCAACGTACTTTCTTCATTATCTTCCGGAAGTAACTGCCCGGTTAAGGGCTGTTCCAAAGATGGCAGTTCTGTCAATTCTGACACCTGTGTCATATCTGGTTTCAAAAAAACAGTAACCGCAAGAATAAGAACAATGGCTATACTACTAATATGTCTGAAAAAATGATGTCGTTTCATGAATTCACCTTGTGCAAATATGCTTTAATACTTTCTATATTCTATTTTACCAATACTACTTTATCCGGTCAATTGGAAAAACCTGCACATTTTATGAAGTTCATTTTTTCTAAGCTTTTCGTTTTCTTTATCCTGCCAAAAAGGTGAAAACTCTTTTTCGAAGTCTTCACCCTTGTTTTATAAACTATTTTTTTTTAAAACTATCTTGCGCATCAACTTTAGCTTATCCATATTTCCATATAATTTTATAAAGCCTTGCTCTAGTGCTTCTTCTTTTGTCATCGTTCCATCCGAGATAGCAAGTAATGCCTCTGATGTAATTATTACCAGTGCATCCTTATCATAGTAGTCATATGGTTCTACACTCACTTTTCTGTTGGAAACCTCAATATAAAATATACCAGCTCCCTCACCTTCTACGTTAAATTGAATCGCAACATGTTCATAGATAGCTCTGGCATCTGCATTCTCATAATCGTCCCGTACTTTGTCTACAATTTCTTCATATGTCATAATAAAATCTCCTTTCTTCTTTGCTATTTATTCACTGCACTCGTTTTACCAGCCGCTTTCATTTGAACTTTTCTTTTATACATTTCACCATCAGCGCGTTTAAATACGCTCTCATAGTCAGTATCTATCGCTTTTTCATAAGTTGCCACACCAATTGCCGCTGAAATCAACATATCATTGACAGGACTTTCCAAATAAGTTTCAAATTCCTGTACAAGAAGGCTACAGTCTCTCCCTTTCGTTTCATACTTAATAATGGCAAATTCATCCCCACCGATACGGTAGGTAGTATCGTAACCAAACACTCTTACAATTGCCTGAGCAGTACTAATAATCAAGCGATTTCCGTAATCATGTCCATAGGTATCATTCACTTCTTTTAGACCATTTACATCCACGATAAATACACTAAAATTACATTCTTCCTGTTGTATACATTCATTCAATTTTACAATATCACGAAGATAAGCCGTGTTATTTTTTATATTCGTTAATTTATCCATATAGGCAAGATTATTGATGTAGTCAATTCGTATTTTCAATTGATGGGCTGTTTCCTTCAAACTTTCCGAAAGCATTCCGATTTCATCCTTTGCCTTACAGGCAAAAGAAATCTCCAAATTACCATTTGCAAGTTCCTGAGCCGCCTTATTCAATTCTTTTAGAGGTTTTACAATACTCTTAGCCATCTCGCGTGCTATCAGCAAAAAGACAATAATAATTACAAAGCTTGTTACTGCGATTTCTATAATCAACCTGTTTTTTGTATTATCAATTTCCGAAGCTGGTGCTGTGACAGCAAGGCACATCCCATTATCAAGTTTTCGAAAAGCAACTCTTTTCTTTACGCCGTTTACTGTATATTCATACAGTGCATCTGTCCTTGTGATATCTTCCTCTTTTGCCTCTGCAAGTTCCTCACTCAGTTCTCCAATTAATGTCCCTCTCTCAAAATTCTTACTATGGACGATTCGAAATGTATGATCTGTTAAAAAAGCAGTACCTGTTTTATAAATTTTCATGTTGTCACATTCGTTCATCATACTGTTGAAATCAATATCCATGCCGACAACACCCAATAATTTTTGGTTTTTATAAATAGGCATTACATAAGAAATCATATATACTCCGGTATTATGGTTATCATATGGTTCTATCCAGACTGGTTTCTGTGCCTCTATTGGAATTAAATACCATCCTATTACTTCTATATCATTCTGGTCGTATTGGGAAAGGTCTGTCAAATCCGTCAGAGGAAAAGTATCAAACTCTCCCGTATCCTTACTTTTTACCCGAAAAAAGCCCTCATTAGAATTCGTTAGTTCCGGGCAAAACCTGACATAGACGGCAACAGCCCCATCAGTCTCAGAAGCCACTGTTACCCCCAGTGCATCCAAATCACTCACATAAGAATGAAACCCTTCCATATTCTCTGAGAGTAATTGTTCTTCTTTCAAATTGTCTATCGTATACTCTGCCAAAATTCTCGTTGATTGTTCAATCTCTCCCAACATACTATTCAACTGCTGTGCTTTTTCTCCACACAGCAGATTCATAATTTCGACAGATTCTACATCAATTGCCTCTTTCACACGAAGGATTCCTATTCCACCACTGATAACAGTAGAAATAATCATGGCAAGTAAAATCAAAAAGATTATCTTTGTCTGAATCGATTTCATTGTAATTCCCCCACCTGTCACACCTATATTCCCCACTACATGTAACAGTATTTATTATTTCTGATGATTTCTATCATTTTGAATCACATTCATAGCTATATTAAGTATATCACAAAATAATCAGATTTCAAAACAAGTTGACAGATTTTTTAATTTTGTCTTTTTTCCATGACACTCATGTAAGCAGGGCGAATAATTTTGTCTGTACAAATCAGCTCTTCAATACGGTGTGCACTCCATCCAACAATCCTTGCAACAGAAAACATCGCAGTATATAATTCCTGTGGTATTCCTAGCATGTCATATACAAATCCGCTATAGAAATCTACATTAGGACTTATTCCCTTATTTATGTGACGTTTACTTGCAATGACTTTTGGTGCAGCTGCTTCCACTGTTTCGTATAATTGCAAATCCTTTTCTCTGCCCTTTTCCTGCGCAAGCTCTTTCACATATTTTTTAAATACTCTTTCTCTTGGATCTGACAACGTATAAACAGCATGTCCCATCCCATATATTAATCCTTTGTGATCAAAAGTTTCTTTATTTACAATCTTTTCCAGATATGCACCAACGGCTTCCTCATCTGTATAATCAGACACATGTTCTTTGATATCCTGCATCATTTCCATGACCTTGATATTAGCACCGCCATGCTTAGGTCCTTTTAGTGAAGACATGGCAGCAGCTATCGTGGAATAAGTATCAGAGCCGGATGATGTCACGACTCTGGTCGTAAAAGTAGAATTGTTTCCTCCTCCGTGTTCCATATGTAAAATCAATGCTGTGTCTAACACCTTTGCTTCCACTTTAGAAAATGTTTTTTCTGGACGCATAAGCATTAATATATTTTCTGCTGTTGATAATGCCGGGTCAGGATGATGAATAAACATACTTTCACTTTTTTCATAATGATTGTAAGCATTATATCCATATACAGCCAGTAATGGAAATTCACTAATCAGCTGTATACATTGTCGCAAACAATTACTGATGCTGGTATCCTTTGCCTTCTGGTCATAAGAGGCAAGGGTAAGAATACTTTTTGTCATGGAATTCATGATATCATCCGTGGGTGCCTTCATAATGACATCTCGCGTAAAATTCGTAGGCAGTGTTCTTGCATTTGCTATCATTTCACGGAAAATGATCTCCTGCTTTTTATCCGGCATTTCCCCCATAAGCAACAAATATGCAATTTTTTCAAATCCCATTTCATCTGTATCAAGCTGGTCTATTAAATCCTCCACTCGATAGCCACGATACCAGAGTTCCCCATCACAGGGAATTTTCTGACCATCTACAATTTTAGAAGATACGATTTTGGAAATATTGGTAAGTCCGGTCAAAATACCATTCCCTTTTTCATCACGCAGGCCACTGTTTACACCATATTCCTCATAAAGACATGGAGATATGGTATCATGTTTTCTACATATCTCCTCCTGCTGTCTTGTATAATCATCCATTGTATTCATCATGGTCCGTAAGCACCTCCGCTCCTGACATTTCTGTCATTTCTTCTATTTCGCTGCTCATGATGGTCTCCAGCTGCTTCATCAATTGAAGCAGCTGAATCAGATTTTCTTTTCCAAACTTTTGTATAACTTTTCCATAATAAGCTTGCAGGATTTCCTCCTGCTCTTTCAAAAGCTTTTGTCCCATTTCTGTGATTGTTACATAGGTTCCTTCACTCCCATTACCATCATGCGACCATGTTACCAGACCTTTATCACGCAAATCTCCTATCATCTTAGATGTCTGACGAATGGTAAGTTGCATTTTCTCCGATAATTCTTTTAAATAGGTTCGCCCTTCATAAATAGATGACATCTCCTGATCCAGGGAAATATTGTGTAAAGCAATATATTCCGGTATACTTATTTTTTGAAAGAACTCCCGAATCTTATCTTTATTCATCAAATATTTTCGATAAGTCAATTCATTAGACAGTGTTGTTATATCTGGTCCTTCTGTCATTGTCGCTTCTCCCTCCATGCTTATTTAGTCGGTTTGCTTTGCCACATCACTACAGAATTTTTTTTAATAATCCATATCCGGCATTGCCTGTGCTGTAGGCTTTTGCTCCTTAATATCCGCTACAGCTGCTTCAGTTGTAAGAAGTGTTGCAGAAATACTTACCGCATTTGTCAATGCACTCTTTGTAACCTTTACAGGGTCAATGATACCTGCTGTAAGCATGTCTACATAAGTCTCTGATACTGCATCAAATCCCATACCAGGCTGCAGTTCTTTTACCCTATTGATTACAACAGCGCCCTCCAGACCTGCATTTG
>CAMBAN010000096.1 GCA_945864145.1 uncultured Lachnospiraceae bacterium
AAACATCATGACAAGCAACACCGCATAGCCACCGATTGCCATCACAATACTTACATAAAATACCTGCACAGAATTGATAAATTTGCGCACTAACGGGTATAAAAGCATCATCGAAATAATCTGCATACCACCACCAAAGGTGTTAAACAACACATAATTGGCATTCCAGTTTTCTCCCGCAATATCATATTTAAAGAAATAAATTAACAGATTTGAAGTGATATACAAAGAGCAGTTAATCAATACAATCGCAGCTACAATCGTCATTGCCTGGTCATTACTGATAAGTGCCTTAAACATCTGTCCCACTGAAGGTGACTCAACATCTACTGTAGATTTCTCCTTAATGTTAAAACAGGTAATGGAAATAAAGACCACAAACAAAATGGCTATAATTAGTGCAAACCATTGAAAACCGACACGTTCATCATTTTTTCCAAGCATAGGTACACAAATCATTGTGATAATGGTAATGAGTGCGGAACCAACACCTGCACAGGAACGTGCCAGTGTAGTCAGATTTTCTCTTTCCTTTCCACCCTCTGTAAAGGCTGGAATCATAGACCAGTAAGGAATATCCATCATAGTATAGGTAACACCCCATAAAATATAGGTTGTTGCTGCATAGGCTACTAAGCCTGCACCGTCTAGAGCAGGAGGTGCTGCAAACATGAAATATAAAATAATTGCATTTAGCAGTGTTCCAATCATTAACCAAGGGCGAAATTTTCCCCACTTTGTTTTTGTTTTTGCTACAATCACTCCCATAATCGGGTCATTAAAGGCATCAAATATTCTGGCTGCCATTAGTATAATACCCATGGCAATTGCACTTACCCCTAAAATATCCTGATAATAGTACAACACATAGCTTGCAGAAAGCATGTACACCATGTCTTTTCCCACTGCACCCAATCCATAAGAACTTTTTTCCTTCCATGTAAGCTTCATACGTTAATCCTCCAACATACCTAATCTCTATCTTTAAGAGCAAAGGCAGCTTCTACCACCTTATAAGCTCCATCATAAATACCTGACGTTTTATTTCTCATAATATTTTCACACATATCTGTCAGATAGCCTGGGTCTGATAAAAACATATGCACCATCTGCAGTGTATGCTCAATATCCCTGCATTCCAAAGTACCGTCTCCGATTTCTGCAGAATGAACAGCTCCCCATTGCTCATGACCTCCTACTCGCTTGATAAAAAGCTTAGGAATCGGATAGAAGGAAAGCTCGCTTGGCTTTGTTACCAATACATCTGCACTTCTCATTAACAAATTCGTGCAGTATACTGCTTCAAAAATATTTTCATGAAAAAAGCCATGAATACCCCTCACTTCTCCCTCTAAGGCTTCCTTTGCAAAGCTTGTGGTATCCTCCCAATTATCCATATGCTCTACAACATATGGTTCCATGGATGGTAAATATGCCTTTAACTGTTCCCATACATTTAAGTAATCTCCTACATTCACATAAATCATTGCTTTTCCGGCTTTGACATAAGGGATTAAGTAACGGATAACGGATGCAAAGATTTCCATCTGTGCGCCTGCGCCACCAACAGTCAGCAAAAATCTCATTGGTTTTCCCGCTTTCACACGTTCCATTCTGGCTCGGCAGTCTTTCTCAATATTTGCTACCAATTCATGATCCACATACTGTCCTGTATATAATAAGTCCTCTGCAGGCATTGGATTTACTACCTGCTTTTTCATCATCCCATTTCCGATACGATAGCCCTGATAGGCATAATGCGTTTGTACCGTATGAAGACTCCCTTCTGCATAATGTAATGCCATTGGCCAGTTGTCAGGTACCGCATTTACTACGTACTTCATACCCGCATGCAGGGCTGCCTGAGCAGGCCACACATGGGTTGCAACCACTGGAATATTTTTAGGCACATTACGATAAACCGGTGCCATCAGCTCTGCATTTTTCTGGTCATTTGCATTATAGCTTAGTTGTCTGAAGCCTTCATAGTTCATCGGTTCCCAGACAAATCGGTTAAACAGCTTACTCTTTTGTGATATTCTCGAACCAAGCGAATACAAATCATTTTGTCCGCTGATTAGCTTGGTACAGGTAGTCTGAGGATAGGAATTTAAGTCCATCCAATAAGGTGTATAGCCTAATGCATGTGCTGCCGAAGCAATTGCCATGGAAATGCGGTAATGTCCAAAGCCCATACGGATATTTCCTACAATAATACCCTTTTCTTCATCAAAAGCCTGACCTCCGGTCTGCTCTGTTAACAGAACGTTCTTCACACCAAGAATATCCCCGATGTAAGCATTATCTTCAATCGTAATTGGATAATTTACCTGCGAATCATCTCCATACTTTTTGATATTTTTCTGTTTCGATTTCTCTGCTTTTTTGATAATCCTGGCACTCATTTCATTGCCAAAAATCCTGCTGCTTCTATCCATTGTTCTTCTCCTTTACTTGAAAAGTAATTTTTTCTTCTCCAAGCAATTTACTTTTTATAATCAGTCTTGCTTCCCCCGTTTTGCCGGTTGTTTTCACATAAGTACCACCTAAACCACCTTGCAAACTTACAATGGAAGGTCCGATAACGGTAATCGGTCCCTCTGTTTCAAGCTGTAACGGTTCACTGCAAAAGCTTAACAGATTGTCATCCTCACTGACTGCACGGATACGAACAGACGCCACATCATAGGTCGTATCCTCTGTCAAATCCAAATGAGAGCATAAAACTTCCATATGTGCTTTTTGCATAGGTCTCTTTATCACTGTTCTGACAACCTTGTCATTTTTGATTGCTTCAAATTTGTAGGAAGTAGCAGTGCCACCCCAATTTCCTACATATTTGTTATATAAATCCACTGCATCCTGTAGCTTCATGCCACGAAACAGGATACATTTAGCAGCTAACAGCTTCGTCTTAAAAGTCAGATTACTCATACCTGTTTTGCAGGCTGACATCAATATTTTTTTGATGTCCTCTGACTTGCTTTTAGAAAAACCTTCTCCCTCTTCCATTTGCGCTCCGATAAAATCATCAATCAGTATCGGACCATGAGGCATATGAGAAAATGGTGTTTCACTTGCCTTAAATTCTCTGACAAAGGTGTCATTTTTATATAGCTTTACACTATCTGCATTTGTCACAGCATAAACATCCTTCATCAAACAAGCCGGATGTTCACCGATATCCATCGCAGAAGAAATCTCTAATACGTTTTCTTCCTCCTGTTGACTGTGATACAGAGCCGCCGCCAGCTTCGGATTTCTAAACATATCACATACTCCGTGATAGCAGATACGGTCTCCGCTTCCAAAATCCTGATGTGTATTATAATCAAACATGCACCATGCAAAGCCACCTGCAATGTCCTCTTCCTTATAATAAGCATCCATAACTCTTGCATGGCGAAGCATGTGCTCTACTCTGTGGTCTTCCGCATCGTAGGACTTTGTTGGATACATATGTCCATTATATTCACTGATAAAATAGCCCTTTTTCTCGTCCGGTGTATTTTGCCTCTTTTTCTGGCATCCTGCATTCGTTCCCTCATGGGAAAAATCATTGTAGGCATACACATCCTCTAATAAAGAGCTCTTTTGCAAATATCTGACGCCACTGGTTTGTCTGGTATCATCTAAGGCATGCGCTGCTTCATTCGTTCTTCGGTACAGATTATCATCATCCTGTGATTCGTTGATGCGCACACCCCACAAAATAATAGAGGTATGATTGCGATATTCCTTTACCATTTCCTTTGTGTTTACAAGTGCCTGTTCCTTCCACGCTTCGTCTCCGATGTACTGCCAACCGGGGATTTCTGTAAATACCAAAAGTCCGATTTCATCACATCGTTCTATAAAATAATGAGATTGCGGATAATGAGAGGTACGCACTGCATTGGCACCCAGCTCGTACTTTAAAATATCTGCATCCAGCCTCTGCATAGACCTTGGCATTGCATAGCCTACATAAGGGTAACTCTGATGTCTGTTCAGTCCACGAAGCTTTACTTTTTCTCCATTTAAGTAAAATCCATCCTGTTTAAAGGTAGCTTCTCGAAAGCCAAATTTTACCCTTTTGGTATCAATCAATTGTCCGTTTTCGTATAAATCAGTCTGTAACACATAGAGCTTTGGTTGCTGTGTACTCCACTCTGTAATATCCTCTACTTTTCTTGTTTTTTGCCCCTCTTTATAAGCTGCAATCAAGTGTCCATCCACACCCAGAAGCTGCTGTTTCAAGACCAGTCCTTCCTTTTGTGCAAAGGTTCCTTTCCCATCAGAAAGTGTTACTTCACCTGTCAGCTCATAATTGTTTTTCAAAATTCGTTTTGTTTTTACAAAAACATCTTCAATATAATACGTATCCTTAATCTCAACATAGACTTCTCTATACAATCCACCATAGGTCATATAGTCCACTACATGACCAAAGGGAGGTATATTTTGCTTCTCCCTACTGTCTACCTTGATGATTAACTCGTTTTCCTCTGTAAAGGATAGTGATTGCGCCAAATCTATTTGAAAGGCTGTATATCCACAATGATGCTCACCTAAAAGTTTTCCATTCAAATATACCCATGCACTATGTCCTGCCGCTTCTATCGTTAAAAGCACATGCTTTTCTTTCCAAGCTTCTTCTGCAAAAAATACTCTACGGTATGCACATACCTTCTGATATATTTCTTCGTTAAAATAGTGAAGTGGTGTTTCCTTTACTGTATGTGGCAATCTGACAGTCTCCGCATTTTGCCAAGTATCTTTTTCTGCATAAGACTCTATAAATTGCCAATCCTCATTCCAATACAAACGACCTTGCATAGTTTTCTCCGTTTCTCTAATTTGCTTTGATACCCTGCATAATAATAGTTATCATTTCCTGCATTGCTGTTTCATATGTAATACCATTTTCTACAAGTACGTCCTCTTGCATAAAGGACTGTATGGTGTTTTCCACCATAGCCTGTAAAATAGGAATAGAAATCGGTCTGATTTTTCCTTCTGCCATTCCCTGCTCAATTAATGCAATCGTTGCATCCCAGTCTGTAGATAAATAGGAAGCCACCCGTGAATAAATATTGGGATACTTATCTTTTAACTGATACAGGTTACTTAATCCAATGTTTTGATACCTTTCCGGTAACACAACCATAATTTTCTCTATTTTTGTCACAATATCCAAGCTGTCATCGTCTACAATTGCTTTCTCACTTCTTTTAATATCTGCAAAGCAATAATCAGCCAAAGCAAGAAGCATTGTCTCTTTGGTATCAAAAATGCGATAAAGTGTCTTTTTGCTCATAGAAAGATTTTTCGCAATGTCATCCATTGTGAATTTCAGACCCTTTTTGCCAAATTCGTCAATTGCCGCATTTAATACCATCTCTTTCGCTTCATTCATGCGTCTACCCTTGCCTTTCTTTTGGAAACTCGGAAACCAATTCTCGTTTCTTGGTTTCCATTATAGCATGACTGTACTACTGAAACTATCCCAATAGTTTGCTAAATTTACCCTTACTTTTTTGTGTGAAATGTATAAATAAAAACAAAGAATGTGCCTTGGCACATTCTCGCGCCGAGCGCGGTCGTTTACGACTCTCTTTCTCTTCGCGCGAGTGTGCCTCCTGCCGGAGGCTTTTTTATCGAATAGGAAACTTCGTTTCCTATTCGATAAAAAAACAGCGTATCTTGATAATTCAAAATACACTGCCTGATTATTATCTAAATAATTGCTTTTTCACATTTTGCCTTACAAACTACAAGCATGCAAGGACTTCCTCTTTTAACAGCATCTGCAGTTCTCCGCCATGTGCTGCAAGCTCTTTCGCAATTAAACTCGCATACAAAACGGCACCGTCATATCGAAGATGTGTGTTATCTGTTTTTCCTTCCGGATAATTTTTATATAATCCCTTATCAAAATACATATACCATTTACGACTTTCTACTTCACCGGCTTTTTTCAGTTCCGAGCGGCTCATGCTGTATAAATCTAACAATGGTACTTGATTTTTCTCTGCAGTCTGCTTCATGGCAGCTACATAGTCAGAATGTGCGCCAATTCCCAAATGCTTATCATCAATAAAGCATCTTCTTTCCAAAGGTGTAATTAGTACCGGATGTGCACCATGCTTTTTTGCCACGTCTATGTAGATTTCCAGGTTTTCCATGAACGTAGAAAAAGGCTCTGTATAACGAGTGGGATCCTCATTTTTTTCATCATTATGTCCAAATTGGATAAAAAGATAATCTCCTTCACCAATTTCTTCTTCAATTTTCGCAAGTCTGCCTTCATCGATAAAGCTTTTTGTACTTCTGCCATTTTTGGCGTGATTTTCGACACGGATGTCTTCTTTTACAAACATGGTAAAAACCTGACCAATTCCTGTCTGTGGATAGGTCGAGTAATCATTTGTCTGTACTGTTGAATCCGCTGCCCAAAATATCTTTTTCATAGCCGCCCCTCCATCGACACAAACGTACATCAAATACGTCTGTCTCTTTTATTTAACTTACCTAATCAAAAAGGGGAACAAACTGTTCCCCTTATCTAATTCCTATAAATCTTTACTCTTTTACAGCTCCGATATTAACACCCTTTACGAAGTATTTCTGTAAGAATGGATATAATACCATGAATGGTAAAATAGCTGAGATAATACCTGCATTGAACAGAGTTGTCTGGGAAACTGCATATGCGGTAGTTGGTGTATCACCATCCATAACCATGTTTCTCAGTTTGTACTGGAAGTTGGTCTGTGTTGGGTCTGTAATGTAAATCTTAACTGTTGAGTAATCGTTCCATACTGTAACTGCGAACATCAAACCGATAGATGCCAATGCAGCTTTTGATAATGGAAGAACAATTTTGAAGAAAATACCCATTGGAGAGCATCCATCAATTTTAGCAGCCTCATAAAGAGAACCTGGGATACCTTCAAAGAAGTTTCTCATCAATACTAAATTGTAAACATTCATACCATGTTTGAATACTAAAATCCACATGCTGTTTACTAAATGTAACTGCTTCATGACTAAGTACTCAGGAATCATACCACCGGAGAAAATCATAGTGAACAGTAAGATATACGCAAAAATATTACGTCCTGGCATATCGAACTGTACTAATACATAACCACCAAGAGTTGATAATACAAGTCCTAATATAGTACCTAAAATAGTAGTAATTACTGAGTTAATGAATGGTCTGTACAATGCTGATGTTTCAATAATTGTACGATAGCCATCAAGTGTAAAGTCGTGTGGATACAACTGGAACTGGTAAACGCCTACTGCATTTAAGGAGTCAACCAATACCTTCCAGATTGGCACAAGGATAATAAGTCCAATCAAAATAAATACAATGTAGTTCACTACATCGAATACGTGAATTTTCTGCTTTCTACCTGCAGTAGATGACATATCTTTTGCCATGTGTGCACCTCCTAAACAATTCCACGGCCACGGGTCTTCTTACTTGCCCAGTTACATACAAGAACAAGGAAGCAACCAACTAAGCCTTTGAAAAGACCAACTGCTGTTGAATATCCATAGTTAGGTAACGCAATAGCGAATGTCTGACGGTAGATATATGTAGAGATAACATCTGCCTTATCATAAACAGCACTGTTGTAAAGTACGAATACTGATTCGAACATGTTCATAACTTTTGCAAGGTTCAGAATTAATACAGTAATAATTGTATTTCCTAAAGCCGGTAATGTTACGAAACGGATTTTCTGCATACGTGTAGCACCATCAATATCCGCTGCTTCATATAACTCCGGGTTAATACCGGATAAAGTAGCAAGGAAGATAATGGTTCCCCATCCTGTTTCCTTCCAAATATTGATTACATAGAAAATTGGACGCCACCATGTTGTACTGGCTAAGAAGTAGATATTCTTATCAGCTTCACCAAGGATTCCCAAGTCTCTTAACATACCGTTAACCATACCTGTGCTGGATGGAGAAAGGAACAAACTGAAAATAGATGCTACTACTGCCCATGACATAAAGTGTGGCAAATATATAATAGTTTGCAAAGTTTTCTTTGCAAAGAGATTTCCCATTTCATTTAAGAAGATTGATACAATGACAGCGGATAAGTTTGTAATAATCAACTTAACAATAGATAATACCAGTGTATTCTTGAAAGCAGTCCAGAATGCTGCTGTTGCAAACATGTTCTTGAAATGCTTCATACCAACAAATGTAGGAGTTCCTACTGGTTTGTAATCATAGAATGACCATTTGATACCAAGCATTGGCCAATAATGCATAATAATTAAAAAGACAAGAACTGGGAGGAACATTAAATAGTATCCTCTGTTATTCCAAATTCGAAGCTTTAGCGGTTTCTCTCGAACAACTACGCCGGTAGAAGTTACGACTTGTTTTTTCTTACTCATATACCGTTCTCTTCCTTTCGTTTTTCCTCATACCACAATTTCCCGGCCGGATAGAACGGCCAACAAACATACAATATTTTTATTCATGAATAACTGTCCCACCTTTTCAGGGGTAGGACAGTTCTTCCTTGAAGTTTTTATAATTGCTAAATTATAAATTACTGATTTAACTCAGCTAAAATCTGGTCAACTGTTGCACCTACAGTGTTTACATATGTTTCCATAGCTGCATCAACATCTCCACCGTCTACTACTACTGAAGAGATAACTGCCATCTTAGCATCGTAAATGTTACCAGACTCATTTGTATATGTTTCAGAAGCTGGGCTCTTTGGAGCATCCTTACAGTTAGCTGTGAAGAATTTATTTCCTTCTGCTGCAAGACCTTCAACTGAGCTGTAACCATTTGTTAATGAACATACTACTAAAGCTGGGTCCATTGCGTTCTTTTTCCATACAGAGTTAGGATCGTTAGGAGACTGCTTTAAGTGGAACTCACCGTCTGCATAAGAGTATGCTTTTTCCTTATCTGTACCAGCATTAATTGTAAACTCTTCTGCTTCTGTTGACCAGTGAACGCCTTCAGCACCATATGTCCAAAGCATCTGAACTGTATCACCATCCATCATTGTTTCGATGAATTTATCAAAGATAGCCTGCTCACGAGCGTTATCTCCATCACCGTCATCAATGATAACCCAAACTGGAGCTTCTCTGTTGATGTATGCACCAACTTCTGCGATTGGCTCAAGTTCAACTAACTCTTCGTTAACACCATTCTTTACTAAGTTATCTGTTAATGTCTGATACCATGAACCTGCCCAGTATGTGAATACACCTGAAGAACCAGACTGCTCATTTGAGAACCATTTTTCACGTGCAATCTTTGTAGATGCAGTAAATGTTTCCGGGTCAATAGCGCCATCAGCAGCTGCCTGCTGTAATCTTAATAATGCAGCCTTTGTTTCCTCTGTCTGGAATCCGTCATACCATACACCGTTCTCATCCTGAAGAATTGCTGGATAAGCATCCTGCCAGAACTCTGGTAAGTAGTTAATGTATGGAGCTTCGTTTCCAAGGTAACCTGCAGCGATTACACCATAGGTATCTCCATCTACACCGTTTCCGTCTGGATCACCGTTGTGGAATGCAAGTAACATATTGTAGTAATCATCATATGTCTTGATTGTAGAAGCGTCGATTCCAACTGCATCTAACCAGGCTTTCTTTACATATGTAACACATCCGTTACCATATGCTGGTGCAAAGCCATAAAGCTTGCCATTAATCTTTAAGCCTTCATTGATTTCCGGAGCTGTCATTCTAGACTGGAAATCAGCATTTGCATAAGCATCTGTCATGTCCCAAAGAAGTCCTGTTGGAGCATACTGTGCATACATGTCTGCTGACATTACCATAACGTCTGGATAATCTCCACCTGCAAATAAACGTCCAACAGCATCTGTGTAACCTGAGTGGTCTAACTGCTGAATGTCTAATTCAATGCCTACTGCATCTTCCCACTGTTTTTTGAACTCAGCCTGTCCGTTATCCTCTGTAGCTGTTAATGTACCGTTAACAACCATTGTGATTTTGTCAAGCTGATACTCTTCTGTAGTTGCTTCTGCAGAAGCTTCTGTTGTAGCTGTTGCATCTGAATTAGATGAAGCGGAATCTGTTGTTGAAGCAGACTCTGAGCTACCACATGCAGCTAATGAAACAACCATAGCTGATGTCAAAAGTAAAGATAATGCTTTCTTTTTCATTTCTTACTTCCTCCCTAATATAAAATTATCAAGATACGACCAAGGGCTCTGCCCTGTCTGCTAATACCATAGCATTCTTGCCGCTTTGCACGCAAGTTACAATTTTTGAGGTAGGTTACAATTTTTGTTGTAGTTTCCTAAAAAAGCCACAAAAATCAAGGGTTTCATGTAAACACTTACATGTTGTTTTTTTTTTGTCATGCTGGTACAATATTACTAAATAGAGTTGTTAATCGTTCTTGAAAAGGAGTACCCT
>CAMBAN010000097.1 GCA_945864145.1 uncultured Lachnospiraceae bacterium
CAAAATCTATCAGTACTACATTTCCATCCGGACGTATCATTATATTGGCTGGTTTGATATCTCTATGAATAATTCCCAGTTTATGCAGCTGCCTCACAATTCTGACAAGTGAAAGCATACAGTTACGGATAGAATATACCTTTCCACTATGTATACATTCTTCCAGACTGATTCCTTCTACATATTCTGTTACAAGATAAGTAGTTGCATTTTCTTTAAAATAATCTACATACTGCAACGTACATTTTTTATATGGTCTGGTCAATCTGCTTACCTTTTTTACAATTTCACATTCCTGTTGAAATCCTTTTAAATACTGCATGAACTGAGCTTTACATGCATTACTTCTACATACTATGCTCTTTTTATCCATATCACGGTTGGAAAGCTTATACGGACAGAATTCCTTAATTACGACCTTTTCACACGTATGCCTGTCATATCCCATATATACAATGCTCGTGGGTCCGATATAATAAATCTCATTAAGCTGATATCTATCCTTTAGCGACATTCCAACCGGCAATGCTATATCATTTATCTCCATTTTCAACCGGCTTCCTTTTTCTCAAAATATCTTAATGAAAATTCCGACGCATTTTCCGGAAATGCTATATATATGGTCTCTCCGTACTGAACATGTGCAGGTACATTAGAGGATACCGTTCTGTCATTCACAAAAACGCCTCCATCTGTACAATGAACTAATAATAAGCCTTCGCCTTCCTCATTTGGATACAGACAAATCTGATTGAGCTGTGGCAGGTCTTCCTGAATCCCACTGCTTTCAAATAACTCTTTTAGTGAAACACCCGCTTCCGGATAATCTCTGAGATTCCATTCTATATCCGGTATGTCATTTTTACTTTTCAGATCAATGAAGCATGCATGCAGATAACCTTGTAATACGGGTAATTTTTTTTCCTGTTTAGGTTTACGATTAAAAGCATATATGATTCCTGCAGATATTCCTGCTGTCAAAATAACCAGAATCGTGATTGCCGGTATGAGATAGGGATTGCTGCTTTTCTCCTGTGCTGTTTCCTTCACTGTTTCCTTCACCGGCTGTTGTATCACCGGTGGCGTATTACTCATTGGGACTTCCTGCGGCTGCTCCTGTACTTTTTCAATAAATGTGCTTCTTATTATGACATTACCGTCATTTTCGCATCTGTAACAGACTGACATCTGCTCCTGTTTTGTATCACTACAACGAATGACTCTGCTATGCTTTGTTTCATATATAGTTATTTGTTCCTGTTGCGATACTACTTTAAAATCCAATATCGGTCTGGATGATTCAAACACAATATAGACTGTGTTATTTTCCGAAATATCAATTTCCTGTGTCTGAAGATTTTTCCCTGTTTTTACAGTATCTTGTCCATTCTGTCCTGCTTCTTTGTACCCCATTACAATATCTGCAACTTTATTCATCATTTGCAGTGTTCCGGAACAGATATTGCTGGTTCCTTTCGTTGCTGCTGACATTGCTGTCAACTCATCTGCTATCTCAGAATCAGAAGTGCACAATCCTATTGTATGGATGGAAATTCCCTGAGCCACAGCTATACTTTGAGCGGATTCCATGTCTGCGTAAGAGTCTTCTTCTGTTCTTCCGGATTTACTGTCCGGTAAATCCGTTTTACCATCAGAAATAAAAATAACCGTTTGATTTCTGTATGTATGATCCTGTTCAGCCAGCATGGATATTCCGGCTTTTAGCCCCAAACCATTATCTGTATCTCCGCGATATTCTATCTTTGAAAGCTGTTGCTTCATCACGCGAATTGCATCCTGGTCGCTTCCCTTCACCAATTGGCTTTGGTACACAATATCGTCATTAAAAGCTATCACTCCGATTCTGTCTTCCTCATCACACAGATTCAGAAGAAGTTCTATACTTTCAAAAGCCAGACGGTCTGTATCTGTCTTTTTCATAGAACCGCTCACATCCAGGATTACTACAAAATCGTCAGCCAGCCCTGTATCTATGGTTGCTTCTTTCGCATAACTTCTGACGCTCGCAAACATAATCATAAGCGCACAAATAAACAAGTATAGTCGATATGTTTTCAAGCATTTCATTCCAACACCATACCTTTCTTTTCATTTTTTTGGATTAAAACCAAAGAACTTTGCAAATTGAGCATTTACGTTCATAAAATCCGGTGCACTGCTACCTGCTTTTTGTTTCTTACTGTCTGTATATTCTTTTTCAAATTTCATCCCTGCACCCATACAGGCATCAAAGTCAAATCCCTGACCAAATCCCATAAATGGATTTGCTGTCGACTTTGCTCCGGTTGTCTGTGCCTGTCTGCCATGACTTTGCGCCTGTCCAAATCCATTTACGGTTGTTGCAAGTTCTCTGTCGTATTTTGCACGTTTACCTTCATCGCTTAGTACGGAATACGCCTCATTTACATCCTTGAACATTTTCTCTGCTTCTGCATTACCCGGATTAATATCCGGATGATACTTTTTTGCAAGCTTTCGAAAGGCATTTTTTATTGTTGTACTGTCTGCATTCTGTGAAACACCCAACATTTGATAATATGTCCTGCTCATTTCTATATCACCTGAAATTTCATTTCTTCTGTAGCAAATCTCAGCAAATCACCCTGAAATATTTCAATTGCTGTTCTTGCAGGTATCTGCCTGCCATTTACAAAGGTTCCATTTGTTGAAGCGTTGTCTGTAACAAAATAATGCCCATTCTTGCAGGTAATTTCTGCATGTTTTCTGCTGATGGAACTGTCATTCATCACATAATCTGCTGCTCTGCTTTTTCCTATAGCAAATTCCTGTTTACTCAATGCAATCTTTTCACCTGTTTTCATATACAGTAACGATGCACCTCTTGCCTGTCTGCGAATACGATTAGGGTCTTCATCATTTCCCTGATTCATAATATTATTCCAAAATGCGGGGTCAAGAACACCTGTCTCGCCGTTCTGACTGTATTGTCCTTCATATCTGTTGTTATACTGCTCCGGTGCTGTATTATGCTGTACAGGTGCATCGAAAGCTACGGTTGCAGCTTCCTGCACCGGAGATGATAACTGTTCTGTTGTAACTCTTGCTTTTTCTATCGGAGATACCATATTCAGTACCGGTTGCTGTATTGCCGGCTGCACCATTTGAGGTGTTGCCTGAACTACTTCACCTGTCAGCCAGAAATGAATTTTATTTGCTATCTGTTCTAATGTCACAATTCCCGGCTGGTCCATAAAAGACAGATATTCATAAACTGTCTGAAGGAAATCCTCTCCCTGAAATACAGCCGTATATGCCAATGTTTTCAGATATTCTTTGACTTCCATAATTTGAAGTCCACAGTCTCCTATATACACTTTAAAAATGATGTGTTCGTTTACCACTTCCATCTGCTTAAGATCAAAGTCTGCATGAAGTCCGTTTTTCATGCATTTCATCTGCATATCAACAATCTGCTCTACAAATTCCAGAAACGCTTTTTTGGAAATCCCCTTTTTCAAATATGTCTCTGCCGTATTATCCATATCAATTTTTATTTTTGCTTCCACATTCAGGTATTCTCTTGGAATCGCATTTACTGATTCTAAATTATCTATCATTCCTGTCTCCTCCCTTATTTTGCTTCTGCTGGTTTATTGCCAATTTTCCTTTTTCTGAAGATTACAATACCAATGCCTGCCATAATTACCGCTGTTGTCGTTGCAATTGTTGCAGCAACTGCTTTCTTATCGTTGATGTAACGAAGCCATGTATTGGTGGAGATTGTAAATCCTGTTGCGGCATTTTCGTCTTCTACTGTAATAATACTGTTGCCGGCTGCATCAGCTGCATAATAATGCAGAGACTGTTTCTTATCACTGCTTGGAAGTGTCAGAGTAACAATATCTCCTGCTTCCTTTGCCAAATCCATATAATTATATGTTTCTACTGTATTGCCTGTTTCATCTACAAGGGTAAAATATGCTTCTGTCAGTTTGAAGTTATCAGACACATATACATTCACATCCTTGGTTTCTTCGATATAAAGTTCACCAGCTTCTACGCCTTCAATGACAACAGTAGGTGCTGTATTATCTATGATAAAAGTCAGCTCTGCCTCCTTTTCCGTCAATGTATTATTCACTTCATTTCCGGCTGCATCTTTGGAATAGAACATGATGTTGTAGATGCCTTCCTGTTGGAAAGATTCTCTGTACAATGTGTAATCATACTCATATCCGATTTCATCGCTTCCATTTACCTGCGTTCCTACATATATTGTATTATTATCATTTGATGAAGGCCTGCTATTCTGTTGTTTACTCTGAATCATCTCACCATTTCTGGTTACATAGACCTCAAATTCATCTACTTTACTTACATTCATTTCCTGTATATGCAAGTCATTCATATCTTCATAGCGAATATATGCTTTTTCTACCAGTCCTGATATCTGACTCAGGTCATATACAGAACCATGTCTGTTCAATGCAAAGCGGTAACTCAGCTCACTTTCATTGCCTGCCTTATCTGTAGCAACAACTGCTAATGTATAAATTTCGTCCGGCTGACCGTTTACATTGGTCAATGCATAAGTATGACCGTTCTCACCGCCTGCCTGGTTTCTGTTAAGTTCAATTAACTGTCCTTTACTGTTTCTCAGTATGATTTCTACACCTTCTGCATCGAAGTTGTCATCTGCTACCGTAACTGTCGGATTCACATCGTTTGCATTTGCAGAATGATCTGCTACACCATTGATTTCAATTGTTGGTGCATTGCTGTCTATATAGAATTCTTCCTGTTTAAAGGCATCTGATTCATTTCCTGCAAGGTCTGTATATTTCACACTGTACAGATAATGCTCATCCTGGCTGAAATGAATTGTCACTTTATGTACATCTCCATTATGTGTCCATCCACCCACTGCTGCCTGTGGGGTAATGGATGCTTCAAAATATTTCTCATCAAAATTATGCTCCGTAATAGAGATTGTTGCTGTTCTTGCCTGATTATAATAGTTTTCCTTCCATGCATGATTATTATCATAACTTACTTCAACTACAGGTCTTGTCTTATCAATCGTAAACGTATCTGACTTCGCTACTTCTGATTCATTATCTGCAAGGTCTGTACACTCTACTTCAAAGGAATAATCACCATCCTCTGCAAATGTAATATAAGCCGTGTGCGTAATGCCATTCTCATCCTCACTCCAGCCTGATGCTGCCGGTATTAAGGAAGCATCTTCCACACCATCCCTGTAGATTCTGAACTTAACCTGATTTGGGTCAAAGTTTAATTCCTTAATATCTATTCTTGCCACTCTGCTGATGTTGTAATATTGCTCATTCTGTGCAGCAGCTGTATCAAAGCTGATTTCGATTTCCGGTTTCGTTACATCAATCTTCAACTCCTGCGTAGAAGTTCTGCTGTTACCTGCGTGGTCGACTGCTGTAACTGTTATGTATGCATGATTACTTTCATTCTCTGCTGCATTGATTACTAATTTATCATCACTATATGTGCTGCTGGATACAATCTGATCTAAGGTAAGTGAGGTTGAGTCATTGCTGTACAAACTCATATCAGCTTTGGTAGCTCCACCGTCTTTTCCTACTGTGTAAGTAACACTCTTAAGACCTGCATAATTATCGTTTGCCGGTGCATCAACTACCTGTACTGCAAAATCTACATCTTTGTTATAGAAGCCTTCATCATTTTTACCTGTTGGAGTAATTGTAATTTCCTGTGCATTACTACCTGTAGGCGCCATATTATCTGCTACGACACCATCTGTCCATGCTTCTGATTTGTTGCCTGCACCATCTATGGCACAAATATAAACGAAACCTCTGTTGCACGGTTCTACAACAATAGAATCTGTACTTGTGTTTCCTGAACCTGATGCAGTACCACCCTGTTCTTTTGTCAGTGCCATATGGAAGCTTTTCTTTTGACTGATTCCATAGTCCGCCTGTCCACTAACCTGCACAGATGACTGTGAAAATGTCTTATAGGTAATTCCTTCTGTAGAATCCAAATGAATTGTCATTGCCATTCCATCTGCTGAAGCAGTAATCTGATCAGGTACCTGATAATCTGCTTTTATCTCGTACTCAGTAATATCAGAACGATTGCCTGCTGCATCTTCTACATATACAGACAGTCTGTTAATACTGTCCTTATCAATATTGATAGTTCCTGATTCCAGAGTTGTCAGACTGTCGGCATCATTGAAATCAGATACTTCTATGATTTTTCCTGACTCTTCATCAAGAATTCCACGGTAAAAGCTTCTTTTGTTTGTGCTTATATTTCCGTTTCCATCTTCTGTTTCAAATGTGTACACAATACCTGCTGCCGGAGCATAATTCTCTGCATCATATTCCGGATATGCAAAGGTAATGCTTACCGGACCTGTCTGCTTGTTATACCAGCCTGTAGTAGAATCCGGTTCCATATCGGATGTCACTTTTGCTTCATCCAGCTGTTGCTGCCAGATTCTGATTCTGCTGCTGTTCTCATTTATATCTTTTTCCTGTGTTTCCAAACCTGCATTGGATTCTGCCTTGAAATATAAAGTACCGTTCTTTTTTGCATATTCTGAAATCTCTTCCTCTGCATTACTTTCGTCTGCTTTACTCTCGCCTGCTTTTCCTTCGTACTGCATGATTCCGTCTTTGGTATCCTGTGTATGATTCAGTATTGTTCCAAATACTACTTTCAAGTCGTCGCTGTCTATTTCTTTCCAATCATTTGCAGTTGGTCCTGTCTGATTTCCTGCCTGTACAAATGCATACTGATATTTATAAATACCTGATACCTGCTCACCGGTAAGCAGCGAAACTGCATAGCCTAACTGCTGATTTGTCCATTCTCCCGCATACTGTACAGCATTACCATTCTGATCAATATTTACATAGCCTACAACCGGAATCACTGTATCAACACAGATTTCTTTACCATATTCTGCTACTTCACTTTCGTGTCCAAGATAGTCAACTGCTTTCATTGTCACGTTTCCATAGATTTTGTCCTTATCGAGCAGAAGCGTATATTCTTTCTGATATCTCTCATCTAAAGGAATCACCATGGTTTCTGTTTTTGAAGAAGCACCATACTGTACCACTATCTCCTTAATTCCGGAGCCTGCATCAACAAACAATTCACTTTTCTGTTTATTTTGAGCAAAACCAGTCAAAGTAACTGCTTCTGAAAAATAATCCATTTTATCTGATGAATGACAGCTTGCCTTCTTATCTGCCGTTAACTTTGTATTCCATGAAGGAGCTATCGTATCCACTGCTATATTTTCAATATACTGAATGCCTTCTTCATCCTTGAGGTTCTTGCTGGATACCGCTCTTTCCGTATCGTAAAAATAAAATTTATAATTTTGCGGTCTGTCATTTTTTATCGTAAAGCTTCTGCCCTCAACATAATTCCAGGTTACTCCCCCATCTGTGCTATAAGCAATTTCTCCATACAGATTAGATTCTCCTGCTTCAAATACGATTTCTTTATCAAACCATTTTTCTGTACTGTTTACTGTTAAAGCCTTCTTCAGATACTCTTCCGGACTGACGCCATCCAATGTATAACTTACATCTGAAGGGTCTGTAACAACGACCTTAATTACTTTCGTACACGGCACATAAATGTCGTACTTTATATTATTAACCTCATCATAATATGCATTATCATCCGCAGTCAGAGTTATTGTCGTTTCTCCGCCTTTTAAGGTTTTAAAGTTTCCATCATCATCAATCTGAATTATTTCGGAATCCTCTGCTGTTATTGTCATTCCGGCTGCTATCTTATTGGTATATTTATTCTTTTCACCTGTAATCGTATACTTCAGCTTATTATTATTGTTGTTTAATTCCAGTGTCAGTGTGTCATTCACTATCTGTTTGGCATCCAACTCTATATTCAGTGAAGCATCCTTTACCTGCATGCTGTCATAAACCATACCAAATGGTTCATAATAATTTGGCAATGAAGCTTCTACTGTAATTTTATAAGCATCTGCTGCCTCCAGTGTATGAGCATCTTCTTCTGAAATCTCAAACACATATGTTGCTGTACAAGTGCTGCTGTTATAAGAAGCCTTAGGTTCATACTTATCCAGAAGCCTGTTATAATTTTCATTATCTGCACAATCAAAGTTTAACTTAAACCCTACTTCTTTATAATCCTCTGACAGGGGATTATTGCGTTGTGCCTTCATTGTAACTGTTATATTCAGCTTTTCAGTCTTATAAAATACAAAGCCGGATGTTGTCTTGTTTACTTCAATCGTACCTGTAGTTTGAATCTGTTCAACACCAAAAGGAATAATCTGTATTGCTTTCTTATATACACCATTTTCCTTATGTTCAATTGTGATATAACAAGGGTCATCCTCGCTTGTCAGCTTTTTACCGGTTACCTCTATTTTTTTTGTATTTTCATTTACAACAATATCTACATGTTCATTTTCTGAAAGCCTGTTTCCATCTTTATCTGATTCATAGCAGATAATTCCTCCTGCCATGGCTCCTTCCTTATAGGTAAAGGTCACCTTTTCGTCATACTCATGACTGTCTTCCTGACTGGAAGAAGCATAATTGATTTCATTCTCTAATCTGCCGAATTTGAGCTGTACTGTCTGTGTATTTCTTTTGTGCCACTTATCTCCGGTGTATTCAAATGTTACATAATAGCTCTCTTCATCTTTGTATTCATCATTTACCGGCTCATTTTCATCTGTAATAATAAAGCCATTGTCTGTCTGTTTAATAGAAAGCGATGTATCTGTGATTTCCTTTCCGGAAGCATCTGTCACATAACATCTGGCCTCACCATAAAACTCCTTGTCTTCACGCTTAAACTCTATTTTCTCCTGAAACCGGTATACCTCTTTTACCGAATAACTATAGTTAATTGCCTGTGCTTTCTTAGCAAATTTCAAATTAATAACTTGTTCTTTCTCATTGTAAATTTCATTTCCTGCATAGTAGAAACACAATCTTGCTTCAGAAACCATTTTATTCTGGGTATTTTTATTCTGTACTACAATATCAGGCTTTGTATTCCACCAATGATTATTTACTGTAATGGTAAAATCGGATGGGCTTACTTCGTTACCCTCTGCGTCAACTTCCTTACATGTTACATCAGCAAGATCATATTCTGAAGGAATCGTATAAGTAATCTTTTCTCCAAAATCATAAGTATCCTTCTCTACATCAGCAGTATACGTAATCTGCGCTTCTCTTCTGGAAAATGACAGCGTATATGTTTCTTTCCATTCTTTATATATGTCATTGCCTGCATAAATTACTGTGAAATAAGCTTCTGTCTCCTTTTGTTTTTCAGGATTATCTACCGAAATACTGAAGGAATGTTCCTCACTATTATAGGTAATATGAATATTTCTATTCTCGATTTTTGTCCCCTGTGCATCAGAAACGAAGTGCTTTTCAGAACCCACACAGAAGCCTTCGGCTAATTTGTACTTTGCAGTTTCATCGAAATAATAAGCTGATTTCTCTGCCTGAAATTTTGCAGGCTGCTCCTTCTTTTCGATTGCAATTTTTGAAGTAGAAATTGTTTTCCCCTCTACTGCTACATCTAACTGATATTCTCCTGTCTTTTTGACTGAATATGTCCCACTTATGACACATTGGGCGGATTCCTCATTTGCTTCAATCAATTGATTAACAATATTTTCCTGGTTATATATTTTATTTTCTATTTCCGTACCGTTGTAACTGATGATGTATTTTTTTTGAGCCAGGCTATACTCAAGTTCACTTCTTCTGTCAGATAATGGAATGTCACTCACTATACCGTCTAATACAATATTGGTCACTAACTCATACTCAATATCATAGCCTGTACATAACTCTCCCTCCATAACTTCCTTTACTTCAGTAATATTGAAAGAAGCGGGGGTAATTTCTTTTACAGAAACCGGTTCCGGTATTACAACATCCATGCTCTTGCTGTTATCTGCCGAATTCTGTGTTGTATCGTCAACCGTCATATCTGAACTTGTAACTAAAATATAGGCACGATAGTTACCATCTGCCTTTATTTCCGCTGTTCCCGATACAACAATCTTCTGTTGTTCCGAACCTTCCTGCAAGGAAACATCCTGGGATGCTATGGTGGTTCTCTGCATATTATTACTGTCTTCCAAAATCAGTTCCACTTTACACTGTCCGGAAACTTGATTGGCATCTCTGTTACGTACTGCTAATTCAATTTCTGCAAAACCGGAAATTTCTGCTTTATATTTTCCTTTATTTCCTTTTTTATCACTCATATAAGACAGCTCGTATTTCTCTATTCCGGTTGTATTAACCTTTACGGATGCAACGACTCCTGTCTCTGTTTCCGTTTCTGTCTCTGTTTCCGTTTCTGTCTCTGTTTCCGTTTCTGTCTCTG
>CAMBAN010000098.1 GCA_945864145.1 uncultured Lachnospiraceae bacterium
TGAGTCTGTGTTGTGCTGGAAAAGGTCTTGGCAAAAGCAGTATAACCACAATTGCAACAGGAAACCACCTCATACTTTGTTACATTGACATTGCTGTGAATAGGTCTTAAATCTGCACAGGTATCAACAAATTTAGCAGTATTGGACTTGACTGATTTTGCTTTGATTTTTTTATCACATATCGGACAAGTATAAGACCTGTCTAAAAGTAACGTTTTTTCTTCGTTTTCATTGTATTCCATATCCCCACCATTACACCTTTCTGACACATAAACAGAAATTAATTTTCCTCTGTATCGTCTACGACTTCATCAAATTCTACATTGTCGAGATACTCATCAAAAGCATCTGCAACATTTTCGTATTCCTCGTCATCATCAATATATTCAATCTGTGGCTCTGCATTTGGGTCTGATTCATCTTCAAAATAACGGTAGAACCATACTTCGCCATCCTCATTATTACCGTCTTCATCTAATGGAAGGAGTACGATATAATCCTTTTTGTCTACAGTAAGGATTGTGATAATGGCGCAAGTTACCTTTTGCCCATCATCCAGCTCTAAATCTACTGTCATTTCTTCGTCATCGTAGCCATTTGTTTTTTTATTAGCCATTCTTTAAACCATGCCTTTCTTAGTTAATTTGTTTCCTGATGGAACAAATCAGTGGATAAAAAATAATAATCCACCTATACTATATATTTTAGTAAAGGATAGAGAATATAGCAAGTAAAAATTACTAGGATTTAGCTCTATTTTATGCTATAGTTAACAATAATAGTTTTATTTGGGCGAAAGATAGAAGGAAAGATATGGAGCAGTTTAGAATCAGAAAAGGGATGCCTTATCCACTGGGGGCGACAGTAAGAAATCATGGAACGAATTTTTCCATGGTAAACGCCTCCAAGGAGGAATGTGGTGTTATTTTATATCAAAAAGAAACGAAAGAGGCAGTGAGAATTCCATTCGAGGAAAAGCATCGAATAGGGAATATTTCCTGTTTTTATATTGACGGCCTGAAAACAGAGCAATATGATTACAATTTTTATATAGGTGAGCAGGAAATCGTAGATATTTATGCCAGAAGAGTGTTGGGAAATGAAACGTGGGGAAGTGGCAGTACGACAGAGCTATCCCTTAGAAGTGGCTTTTATGAGTCACATTTTGATTGGAAAAAGGACAAGCGCCTTCATATCCCTTATTCTGAGTCTGTATTTTATTGCATGCATGTCAGAAGCTTTACAAAGCATGCTTCCTCTAAGGTCAAGCATAAGGGCACCTTTGAGGGCATTATAGAGAAAATCCCATATTTGAAAGAATTAGGGATAACAGCAATTGAACTGTTGCCCTGCTATGAGTTTGAAGAGTTCGACTCCGGAGAGGATAAGACCACAATGGCTTATCAGGTAGCACATTACACAGATTTACCATCAAAGTCGGATGAACCGAAAAAGATGAATTATTGGGGCTTTAAAGAAGCATATTATTTTGCACCAAAAGCGTCTCTTGCAGCCGGTAATGACCCTTGTGAGTCCTTTAAAAAAATGGTGTTGGAATTACACCAAAATGGCATTGAGGTCATTATGCAATTTTATTTCCCAAAGAAAATAAAACAGGGTTATATTTTGGAAGTCATCAAGCATTGGGTAATGGAATACCATATTGATGGTATTCATATCAAAGGCGAGCAGATACCGATTACCCTTTTGGCAACAGAGCCTTTATTTGCCAATTTAAAGATTATGTGCAGAGATTTTTCTTTGTCTGATATTTATTATGATAATGAAAAGCCCCCTGCTTATAAAAATCTGGGTTATTATCGCGAGGAGTTTATGCATGATACCAGATGCTTTTTAAAGGGCGATGCAGATATGCTGCGAGGGGTACAGTATCATTTGAAAAATCAAAATCCGGATTGCGGTATTGTAAATTACATTACGAATTATGATGGATTCACCATGGCTGATTTGGTTTCCTATGATAGAAAACATAACGAAGCAAATGGTGAAAATAATGTTGACGGTACAGAGTATAACTATAGCTGGAATTGCGGTGTAGAAGGACCAACAAGAAAAAAGCATGTCATGCAGCTTCGTAAAAAACAGATAAGAAATGCTTTTATGCTTCTATTTACTGCACAGGGCACACCACTCCTTTTGGCAGGTGATGAGTTCGGCAATTCCCAACAAGGTAATAATAACTGTTACTGCCAGGATAATGAAATGAGTTGGCTTGATTGGAGTTTGCTAAAGAAAAACAGGGAACAGTTTCAGTTTGTAAAAGAACTGATACAGTTTAGAAAAGAGCATCCTGTTTTGCACAAAGAAGAAATGCTTACCATGACAGACCGATTTGGTTTTGGGTATCCAGATCTTTCCTATCATGGCAAGGAAGCCTGGAAGGCAGAACTTGCAAATTATAACAGACATCTTGCCATGCTTTACTGTGGAAAGTACGGGAAAAAGAAGGACAAGACAGACGATGATTTTATCTATTTAGCTTATAATATGTATTGGGAAGCGATTGACTTTGCATTACCTACTTTGCCTGCAGACTATGAATGGATTTGTGCAATAGATACACAACAGGAGTCTATAGAAAAATACTTTACGACAAAGGTAACAGTTGCGCAAAGGAGCGTTATGGTATTGCTTGGGAAAAAGAAAAAAAATCGCAGAAGAAGCAACAGGTAGGATAAAGAAGTGCATTATTGGAAACATTTTAAAACAATTACAGAGCATAAATTATTAGTGATGAGAGGATGCTTTCGCTTAGGATTGTATAAACAGGGCTTACTTCATGATATGTCAAAGTATTCACCGTCTGAGTTCTTTGTGGGTGCAAAGTATTATCAGGGAGTGCAAAGCCCAAATAATGCGGAAAGACTGGATATTGGTTATTCTTCCGCATGGTTGCATCACAAAGGAAGAAATAAGCACCATTACGAGTATTGGCTGGATTACAGTGCCCATGTAGGGGAAGGAATTATTCCGGTACAAATGCCGGACCAATATATTGCGGAAATGTTTGTAGACAGAGTGGCGGCATCAAAGATTTATAATAAAGGTCATTATACGGATGATATTCCTTTGAAATATTATCAACAGGGAAAATCTTATGCGCTGATGCATACATACACCAGAGAAAAACTGGAGCTCTTATTACACATGCTTGCTGATAAAGGAGAAGCAGAAACTTTTCGTTATATAAAGGAAGAATTATTAAAAAGGGAATAGACAGACACAAAAGCAGGGCGAGGACATATGATAAAGTAAAACAGATAAAGGAGTAACTTATGATTTCATTCTGGATTTTACTTGTTTTACTGGCAAACGGAGATTGCTGTAATCAGTGTTGCTGCAATTGTAATCACAATCACTGCAATCATCATCGTTGTGACTGCAATATCTGCAATCCAACCCCTTGCATCAGAAATTCATTTTTCAATGCAAACAGTTCGGGAGATAATGACTGTGACTGTGACTGCGACTGTGGCTGCAAGGATTCTTGTATACAACCAAGAGGATATTTGTAAATGTTATTGAAAAAAGAGGATATTAATCGGAAAGAAATTTACCGGTATCTTGGCTATAAAGGCCAAGAACCGGATGAAACAGTAAAAGAATTGATAGAGGAAGTATTAGAGCAACTATTAAATGCAATAGAACCGAGATATCTGTATAAGCTGTATCAATGCAAAATCGAAGAGGAAGATATTACATTTTGGCATGAAAACACAGGAGAATGTTTTACCCTGCAAAGTAAAAATCTTGCCTATACATTGCGAGGCTGCAAAGAGGCTTATCTGATGGCAGCAACACTTGGTATTGGTGCAGACAAGCTGTTGCAAAGATATGAGGTTATCAGCATGGCAAAGGCTTCTGCTTCACAGGCTTGTGGAGCGGCAGTGGTAGAAGCACTTTGTGACAAAACGCAAGAGGAAATCAGAAAACTGGCAGAAGAAAAACAATGTCATATCAGACCTCGTTTTAGTCCGGGCTATGGAGATTTAAGACTGGAAACACAAAAAGAGATTTTCAAACAGTTGGATTGTACCAGAAGGATTGGTATTACCCTGACAGAGGACATGCTGATGTATCCGACTAAGAGTGTGACAGCGCTGATAGGACTCACAGATGAAAAGGAAGAATGTCATACAGGCAAATGTAAACAATGTACAAATACGGAGTGTGAATTTAGAGATGAAGTTTAGAGAGCATTTAGGAAAGAAAATCATGTTTTTTGATGGAGCAATGGGCTCCTTATTACAGGCAAGAGGCTTAAAGACGGGTGAAATTCCGGAAAACTGGAATATGGAGCATCCGGAAAAAGTGATGGAAATTCATAAGGAATATTTGTTTTCCGGCTGTAATGTCATCAGTGCCAATACTTTTGGAGCAAATCGCTTTAAATGCAAAAATAATGCATATACGGTAGAACAGCTTGTGACAGCCGGTGTAAAGAATGTAAAAACGGCGATGGAGGAAGCTAAAAAACAGCTTCTTGCAGAAGGAAAAGAGCCACAGGAAATGTATACGGCATTAGATATCGGTTCTATAGGAAAATTATTAAAACCTTTAGGCGAGCTTCCTTTTGAAGAGGCATATGAGGTGTTTAAGGAAATTATCATAGCCGGACGTAATGCAGGTGCTGATTTGGTCTTGATTGAAACGTTTAGCGATTGTTATGAGGCGAAGGCTGCTGTATTGGCTGCAAAGGAAAACTGTGATTTACCTGTTGTTGTTACTTTGATTTTTGATGAGAGAGGTAAACTTTTAACTGGTGGAGATGTAGCGTCTGTAACAGCAATGCTGGAAGGTCTTGGCGTCGATGCTATTGGCTTTAACTGTGGTCTTGGACCGGAACAAATGTTGAAGCTGTTTCCGGAATTGACAAAGTGTTGCTCTGTTCCAATTGTGATTAATCCCAATGCAGGGCTTCCGATAGTGATTAATGGACAGACCTGCTACAATGTGGAACCGGAGGAATTTTCCAATGGAATGGTACAGTTTGTAGAGCTTGGAGCAAGTGCAGTAGGTGGTTGTTGCGGTACGACACCGGCACATTTAAAGATGGTGGTAGAAAAATGTAAGGACTTGCAGATTTCTCCTGTTACAGATAAAAATCTGACAGTAGTGTCATCTTACAATCATGCTGTGTATTTTACCAGAAAGCCATTGATTATCGGTGAACGTATCAATCCAACCGGTAAGTCCAAATTTAAACAGGCACTTCGTGATCACAATATGGAATATATTTATAAGGAAGGACTTACTCAGGAGGAAAAGGGTGCACATATCCTTGATGTTAATGTTGGACTTCCTGAAATAGATGAACCAAAGCTGATGGAGGAAGCTGTAACAGGTATTCAGGCAATCATCGATTTACCATTACAGATAGATACCTCTGACCCAATTGCTATGGAGAGGGCACTTCGTTGTTATAACGGAAAACCGATGTTGAATTCCGTAAATGGTAAAAAGGAATCTATGGAGGCTGTATTCCCGCTGGCAAAGAAATATGGTGCAGTGGTGGTGTGCCTATGCTTAGATGAGGATGGAATTCCGGAGACTGTAGAGGGACGATTAAAGGTCGCACAAAAAATTGTGGATACTGCCGCTTCCTATGGTATTCCCAAAAAGAACCTGGTTATGGATGCATTGGTATTGACAATCAGTACAGGAAAAGAAAATGCAAATGTCACGCTGGAGACTTTACGTAGAATTCGTTATGAAATGGGGATTCATACAGTTCTTGGTGTTTCCAATATTTCCTTTGGACTACCGGAGAGAACAAAAATCAATACAGCATTCTTTACGATGGCAATGCATAATGGTTTGAGTGCAGGTATTATTAATCCTTCCAGTGAAGCGATGATGTCAGCTTATTATAGCTTTAATGCTTTGATTGGTGAGGATGACCAATGCATGGAATATATTGAAAAATGTCAGTCACAGGCTATTGCACAGACAACACAGAATCCAGCTGTGCAAAGTGCGGCTGCAAATACACAAATGTCTTTGGAGGATGCCATTATAAAAGGATTGGCTGATAGTGCCAGCAAGGCAACGGAAGCATTGCTGGAGGAAAAAATAGATTCTCTGACGATTATCAATGAAAAACTGATACCGGCTCTTGATATTGTAGGGAAAGGATTTGAGGAACAAAAGATGTTCCTGCCACAGCTATTGATGAGCGCAGAAGCAGCAAAGGCATCTTTTGAGGCAATTAAGGCGGTACTTTCGAAACAAGGAAAGCAAAGTGAGAGTAAGGCTAAAATCGTAATTGCAACTGTAAAGGGTGATATTCATGATATTGGAAAAAATATTGTAAAGACTTTATTGGAAAATTACGGTTTCAATATGATTGATTTGGGAAAAGATGTTGCTCCGGAGCTGATTTTGAAAACAGTACAGGAAAATAATGTGAAGCTGGTAGGACTGAGTGCTTTGATGACCACGACAGTAGTGAGTATGGAAGAAACGATTAAATTACTTCGCAAAAATCAAGTGGACTGTAAGGTCATGGTAGGTGGTGCAGTTCTTACACAGGAGTATGCAGATATGATTGGAGCAGATTTCTATTCTAAGGATGCAATGGGGTCTGTTCGCTACGCAAATGAATTATATGAAAAAGGTGAGCTGGTATAATATCATAAAAACTGCTCGTATATAGTAAAAAAAGAGTTTGCTGTCAGGCAAGCTCTTTTTTGTACTTGACATAATGACAGGCAAAAGATATACTTTATGTGTATTAATCGTATTAGTACAGTTAAACCAAGTGTATAGATGAAGAGAAAGGTATGGTTTGGAGAATGATTCTGATTGATTATAAGGATAGAAGACCTATATATGAACAGGTTATAGAACGCTTTCAACAGATGATATTATGTGGTGCTTTGAAAGCAGACGAGCCCATGCCTTCTGTAAGGAGTCTGGCGATGGAGCTTTCCATTAATCCGAATACGATTCAAAGAGCGTATCAGGAGTTAGAAAGACAAGGGTATATATATACGATGAAAGGGAAAGGAAGCTTTGTCAGTGATACGACAGGAGCTGCAAAAGCAAAGAGAGAGGAAATAAAAAAAGAATTGCTGGGATATGTGGAGAAAACAGTGGCAGCAGGAGTGTCAAAAGAAGAGCTTCTTACATTATTTAAAGAAGTGCTTGGCGTGAATGAGGGAGAGAAATAGGAGGGACGAACTTGATTACAGCGACTCATGTATATAAAAAATTTGGAGATGTAGAGGCAGTGCATGATGTTTCCGTACAGATTAATAAGGGAGAGGTCTTTGGACTGATTGGTACGAATGGAGCAGGAAAAAGTACCTTTTTAAGAATGGCATGTGGGGTACTAAAGGCAGATAAGGGAGAAATTTTAGTAGACGAGCAGCCTATCTATGAAAATGTATCAGCAAAAAAAGATATTTTTTATATTTCGGATGACCAATTCTATTTGTTAAATAGTACACCTAAGGATATGATGCATTTCTATGCTGACTATTATCAAAATTTTGATAAGAAACGTTGCCTGGAGATGTTAGATAAATTTGGATTAAAGGCAAACAGACATGTAGCAACTTTTTCTAAGGGAATGAAAAAACAGTTGTCTGTGATTCTTGGTGTTTGTGCAAATACAAATTATTTATTTTGTGACGAAACCTTTGATGGCTTAGACCCTGTGATGAGACAGGCAGTAAAGAGTATTTTTGTGGGAGAAATGACGGAGAGAGATTTTACCCCGGTAATTGCTTCTCATAATCTGCGTGAGTTAGAGGATATTTGTGACTGCGTCGGTATTTTGCATCATGGTGGTGTTTTAATGCAAAAGGATTTAGAAGAAATGAAACTCAATATCCACACGATACAGTGCGTATTTCAGACAGAAGAACAGACAGAAGCTCTTTTGGCACAGCTTGATGTGGTGAAGGTAGAAAGAAGGGGAAAGCTTCTTTTGATTACAGCGAGGGGAAAACGTGAGGAAATGATGCTAAAAGTAGAGTCTTTCCAACCTGTGTTTGCAGAAGTATTACCATTGACCTTGGAAGAAATCTTTATCAGTGAGACGGAGGTAGCAGGCTATGACATCAAAAAGCTCATTTTTTAAATTAATAAAACAGGAATGGAAACAGAAAATATGGTGTCCTATTCTGATATTTGTGTCATTTTTTCTAATATTGGAAATACAGTTTATTTTAATCTTGCAGGATATGGAAAAGTGGCCGGGTAGTTATACTTATTCCAAGGCACACTATTTTGCCAATCAGTTTTTGACACCTGACATGAATCTGCTTTTTACAATAATGACTTGTTTTGCGGGCATCCTGTCTGCAATGTGTATATTCAGCTATATTCATTCCAGACAAAAGCTTGATTTGTTCCATAGCTTACCTGTAAAGAGAGGATTCTTTTTCTGGGAGAAAATAGTATCAGGTATCACATTTTATGCGATACCAACAGCGATTCATTTGTTGATATGTGTTGGCATCAGTATAGGCAAGGGGGCATCCAGTGCACATGGAATAAATAATGTGATAGGCTTCTTTTTGACAGAACTCATGCTTTTTGTTTTGTTCTATGCTGCGACTGTTTTCTGTATGCTTTTAACAGGAAATATGATATTGAGTGTACTTGCTACCTGTGTGATATTGCCATATAGTCTGATTTTATCGGTACTTAAGAAAATTGTTTATCAACGTTTTTACTATTCTGCTATGGTAGAGTATATTGGTGGCGTATGGGGATTTTCACCGATACATATGGTGCAAAATATGTATTTAGAAATACAGGACTATAGAGATACTAATACTGGCTTTAGCTATCAGTGTATAAGAAGTTATCTGCCTTATTTGATTGCAGGTGTGGTATTTTTTGTGCTTGTATCTTATGTACTCTACAGAAAACGTGCAACAGAAGCTGCGGGAAACGCAATTGCTTTTGGAATTACAGAGCCTTTTATCAAATTTCTTATTGTATTTCCGGTTTCTCTGTTTGCAGGAGAATTGGCGACAAATATTTCTTCTTCAAGTGCCACATTTAGCTGGTATTTATTTGGCGTAATTTTTGGTTTTTTAGTTTCTTGTCTTGTTGTGGAGATTATTTTCCGATTAGATATCAAGGGTGCATTGAAGCATTGGAAACAGATTATCTTTAATGGTGCATGTGTGGCTCTGACGATTATTGTTCTGAAAAATGATGTGATGGGATTTAATACCTATATACCTGAAGAAAATGAAATCGAAAGTATATCTTGCAATTTAGCAGGACTCTTCGAGTATTATGGTTCTGATTTCCGCTATTATAGTAATACTGACTATAGTCTGGAAAATGTAAATTTAAAGAGTAATCATAGTGTGTATCAGTTAGCAAAGAAATTAGCGGCAGAGGGATTACATTATACGGAATATGATTCTTATGAAGGCATCGAAGATACTCCGGAGTATAAAGAAATACAAAATAAAGAGCAGAACTACAGAGAAGTGGATATCTGCTATCGTTTGCAGAATGGAAAATCAGTTTACAGACGTTATTACTATGATATTACAGATGAAGAATCATTGGGTTATGTAACAGATATTTTCAATGACGTAGACTATAAGCTTGGTTCTACACCGATTTTACAAAACGGCTGGAATATGAGTATAAAGGAAATAAGCTGTAATAGTGATTGGAATTATGGTAGCATTAAACTAACGGAGGAACAACAAAACCGATTATTGGATGCTTATCAGTCAGAGTTAATGCAATTGACTTTAGAACAGGTAATGACAGAGCTTCCGCTTGGTGATATGGAGTTTGAGGAAAGAACTTCAAACTATGGATGGGAATACTATGGTGGTTATCTTGTTTATCCTCAGTTTACCAAAACGATTGCTGTTTTAGCGGAATGTGGTTTTGACTTTGCAGAGAAAATAGATGTAAGTCGGGTAGAGGAAATACGTATCTACAATTATTCTTATGATTTGATGGAAGAAGAGGATGCAGATTATATTCATTTAAGTTACACAGATATGGAAGAAGTGCAGGAGATTTTAGATCATGTAGCATATGGAGGTATATCTCATTCCAATTATATGCCTATAGATTATACCTATGATATCGAGGTATCCTTCTAT
>CAMBAN010000099.1 GCA_945864145.1 uncultured Lachnospiraceae bacterium
GGATATGGCAACAGAAATGACAGAGTATTCAACTGTTCAGGTATTGGTACAGTCTGCAACTGCCATGCTTGCACAGGCAAATGAACGTCCACAGACAGCTTTACAGCTATTACAATAATAAAGGAAGGTCGAAAGTATGATGACCACGGAAGAAAAACAAGCCTTTACAAGAAGAATCACACAGGCTAACCGCACACAACTGGTAGTAATTGTCTATGAAATGCTGTTAGTATACTTAGAGGATGCCCGCAAGTCCTTCCGGGAAGGAGATAAGGTTTCCTTTAAGGAAAATATACATATGGCAAGGGAATGTATTGGACAAATGCGGACAAGCTTAAATTTTCAATATGAATTATCAAGAAATCTGTTTTCTATCTATTGTTTTGCAGATAGAGAGCTTGCAAACGATATGTACGGATACAAAACAGATAATCTTGATGTGATTCAAACCATTTTTACAAAGCTGCATGATGCGTATTATCAAATATGCGACCAGGATAAATCAGCGCCGCTTATGGATAATATCCAGTCTGTTTATGCAGGACTAACCTATTCTAAAACAGATTTGAATGAAAATCTGATGAACAATTCTGCTATGAGAGGCTTCCAGGCATAGGATTTGTGAGTACAGGAAGCGAAGGTTCCTCTAAAAACAGTTGCATGTGATGCGCCTGGTTAAGCAGAAAACGATAGCGCTTCAAAGCAGAGTTGACCTCGTAAATATAGCAGTCGATGAGGTCAGGGTCTGTGGCATTATCAAAGCCTGCATAAGCAGTTTCCAAAGCTAATTGCGTTTTCAGGATGTCTTCTAAGAGTAATTCTCTTGGGGAGGCATCCTTTTTTGATTTACATTTTTTCGTTGAATAAAAAAATTTCATGGTTTCCTCCAAGTCTTTTTTTTAGTATAAGCAAAATTTGTAAAATGTATGCAGGGTGGAAAAATAAACTTTTTATATTTAGTTCGAATTTTTACATTTCAAAGGTAGACAAAAAACTTTTTATTGCTATAATACAACCATGTCAACGCGCAAAGAGAAGCGCAAATTCTAGTGACAAAGCTATTTCTGCTTACCGTTTCGGTAAAATTTCCATAGGAGTTATTTTAATGAAAATATTAATTTTATGTATGGGTGTTGCCTGTTTATTTGACCTTTGGCAATATCGTATACCAAATATCTGTATTTTATGCGGACTTTTTATAAGAATAATCGTTTGTATCAAGGAGGGGCCAGAGCAATTACCGGTGCTTTTTCTACAAATGCTAATCGTGTTTTGTTTTTTCTATCCCTTTTATCTTTGCAGAGGATTGGGAGCGGGAGATGTAAAGCTATTTATGCTGATGGCAGCTTATCTGACAGAGGAAAAGCTGATAGCAGGGCTGTTACTTACATTTTTTCTGGCAGCAGCAGTAAGCCTTATAAAAATGCTTTATTGTCCCACTTGCAGAGAACGGTTTTTATACTTTTTGAGATATGTAAGGAAGCTTATGCTAACCGGTGTAGCAGATACCTATGAAGTAGATAAAACAAAAACAGAAACATTGATACGCTTGGCACTTCCGGCATTTTTCAGTGTAGTATGTGTCACATTTGGAGGTGTCATATGATAAAAAAGCAGTTTGTTTTAATAGATAAAGACATCCGCTATTTAGAAAGAGTTCAAGACTATCTGGTTAAGAAGCATTTATCTGATTTTCAAATCATTGTGTACACAAGCATAGAGCAGGCAGCCATAGACAGTAAAAAGAATAGCTTTGAAATTCTGGTCATCAGTGAATCCTGCTATGAGGAGGAAAGGATAAAGGAGTTTTGTGCTGTGCATATTTATCTGTTAAAAGAAAGCGCAAAACAGTTAAATAGCCCTTATCCTGCTTTTGCAAAATATCAGTCGATGGAGGAAATTCTAAAAGAGATACTTACCTGTTATACCAGGGAAATCGGACAAGGTGTTTTGATAAAAAGAGGGAAAAGAGCAAAAATACTGTCCTTTTATACGAAAGGCAGTTCTTTGGAACAGACCCTATATGCATTGACGGCAGGACAGCTTTTGGCAAAAGAACAAAAAAAGGTACTTTATCTGAATATGCAGCCCTTTTGCGGATTAGAGGAACTAATAAAGCAACGTTTTTTAGGTGATTTAACAGATGTGATTTACTACGGGTTACAACATTCGGAGAAATTTGGCAGCAGAATAGATAGCTGTAAGCTTTCTTTTCAAGAGATTTCTGTATTACCCCCTATTGGAGATTATGCAGATTTACTTTCTTTGACGAAGGAAGAATGGCAGGAATGGCTTGCCGGTATGGTTTACGAAGCAGGATACGAAGTGCTTATCATAGATTTTTCCGGATTGAGTCTTGGAGCAGAAGTGTTATTTTCTGACAGTGATGTCATTTATGAGATGGAAGCTGGGACGGATTGGGAAAAAGCCTGTCAAAAACAGTTGGAGAATTGGCTGGACAAAAAAGGGCTGCAGGAAAGTCAAAAAAATAGAAAAGAACTGCCTCATCCAAAAGACATAGAGGTAGAAGCAGAAAGTCTGTTATACAGTTCTTATGGAATATATATGAAAAACAGGTTAATAGAGGATGGATTTTTAAAGAATGAAGGAAAATCAATATGAAAACTGTCGTAAGGTCATTCAGGAGCAGGTAAGGGAACAGCTTGATTTGTCAAGAGAGCTGACAGATGAAGAAATCCGGGAACTGATAGATGAACAGCTGTTACAGGAAAGTAGAAAGTACAGTCTTTCCTTGCGTGAAAAGAGAAGTCTTGGAAAAGAGATATTTGATACAATCAGAAAGCTTGATATTTTGCAGGAGCTCATTGAAGATGAGGAAATTACGGAAATCATGGTAAATGGGACAGATGGTATTTTTATAGAAAAAGCGGGCAGGCTTATACGATGGGAAAAGAGCTTTGCAAAAAGAGAAAATATAGAAAACATCATCCAACAAATCGTGGCAAAATGTAATCGCTCTGTAAATGAAGCTTCTCCTATTGTGGATGCCCGACTCGAAAATGGAGCAAGAGTACATATCATATTGCCGCCGGTAGCACTCAATGGTCCCATTATTACCATACGAAGATTTCCAAAAGAGCCTATTACCATGGAACGTTTGATTGCACTGGGCTCAATTTCGGAGGAAGCAGCAGAATTTCTAAAACAGCTTGTTGTTTCAGGCTACAATATTTTTATCAGTGGTGGAACCGGTTCTGGTAAGACCACCTTCTTAAATGCACTATCGCAAGCAATCCCCAATACAGAACGAATTATAACGATTGAAGATGCAGCAGAGCTGCAATTGCTGGATATTCCAAACTTAGTACGGTTAGAGACTAGAAATAGCACAGCCGAGGGAACAAAAGAAATTAGCATCAGAGATTTGATTAAAGCATCACTTCGTATGCGTCCAAACAGGATAATTGTCGGCGAGGTAAGAGGCAAGGAAGCAATCGATATGCTACAGGCGCTTAATACAGGGCATGACGGCTCTATTAGTACAGGACATGCAAATTCTACAAAGGATATGCTTTTGCGTTTAGAGACGATGGTGCTTATGGATGAAGCAATGCAGATGCCTTTAGAGGCCATACGCAGGCAAATTGCATCCGGTCTTGACATCATCGTACATTTAGGACGTTTACGGGATCATTCCAGAAAAGTGTTGGAAATCTCAGAAATTACAGGTTTTTCAGAGGGAGAAATTACGCTTCGTACACTATTTGCCTATAACGAGAAAACAGGTATGTTAGAACGATGCAATTCCATCATGCACACAGAAAAATTACAAGGAGCAGGTTATGCATAATAGAAAGCTAACAAAAATAAATAAATTAACAAAAAATAATAATATAACAAAAAGCACGATACTAACAAAATATAATAAGCTAACAAAAAAGAAGATAGTAACAAAAATTGAAAATGAGGAGACACTAAGACCTGTGTGGTGGCCAAAGGGACCACCAAAAAAAGGCTTTTACAGACATTATGTATTTTCAAAAAAAGAACTTTGCACTTATTTTTTGTATGGAATTGTTTTCCTTGGTGTGGTGAGCAAGACTTTTTATGACAGTTTTTATGCTTGGATTTTTTTGTTACCGTTTCTTTATTTCTATTTAGGTCAAAAGGCAAAGGAACTACAGAAGAAAAGAAAAACAAAGCTTGAAGATGCTTTTAGAGAAACGATTCTTTCTGTAGCTTCTAATCTGCAGGCGGGATTTTCCGTAGAAAACAGTTTTCTTGAGGCTGGAAAGGATATAGAGCTGCTTTATGGAACAGAGTCAGATATGGCGTTTGAGCTACGATATTTGAAGCAACAGCTACATACCAATCAAACCTTGGAAATGATATTACTTGGACTGGCAGAACGGACACAGGTAGAGGATATCAGAGAATTTGCATTTGTATTTCAGATAGCAAAAAGAACAGGTGGAGATTTGCGGCAGGTCATTATGAATACGGCCAATGTGATTCGCGATAAGGGAATGGTAAGGCAGGAATTAGAAACTGTGCTTGCAGAAAAAAAGCTGGAAAAAACAATTATGAGCTTTATCCCTTTTTGTCTGATTGGCTATTTATCTTTGACTGCAAAAGGGTATTTTTCTCCTCTTTATCATAATGGAGTAGGTATAGGTATTATGACAGGCTGTTTTTTATTGTATTTGTTTGCCTGCTTTTTGATGAAAAAAATATTGGAGATAGAAATCTAAATGGAAAAGAAGGAAAAAGACATATTCTGCAAAGTAAGCCAAAAATTGTATGTGTGGATAGAGAAGAAAAATCCTAATACAAAAACAAGAGATTATCTACAGCTTTTAGAACCAGGTGTGGATATCAGAGAAAAAAAGCGGGAGTTCGAATTATCAAAAATCAGGCTTTGCATTTTGATTGTGCTGTGCGGTGGATTGTTATCGGGGGTTTTGTGGATAAAAGAACTGCAAAACGCAAGGATTGGGGATAACGATTTTATAAGGGCTTCTTATGGCGAAGGCAGTAAAAGTTATACACTAAGAGCCTATGAAGAGGATGGATATGTGGAAATCCCCTTAGTACTGGAGGAAAAGGAATGGACAAAGGAGGAACTGGAAGAAAAATATCCTTTGTTTTTGGAAAAGCTACGAGTCAGTATGCTTGGGAAAAATATATCTTTATCTCAGCTATGCTATGACTTGGAGCTTTGTACAGAGTTAGATGGTTATCCTTATACGATAGAATGGTATACAGATGGTGTATACGTCAACACAGAAGGACATCTTTTACAGGAGGATTTGTCAGAGGCTGTAGACATAGAGCTGATAGCCAAAATCAGTTATAAGGATTTTTACCGGGAAGAAAGCTTTTGTGGACGGGTATATGAAAAACTGGAAAAAACTCCTTTTGCAGAAAAGCTTACTGCATATATAAAAAATTTGGAGGAAAGTGGCAGAGAAACGCAGGAGCTGATACTGCCTACAGAGTTTGACGGCAAAAAAATAGTTTGGAAAAAGAAAGTATCTCACGAGGCTGTTGTCGTGTTGTTTTGTATACCGGTTTTGGCATTAGTGTTTATCTATGCCAAGGATAGGGATTTGTATCAGCTTGTAGAAAACAGAAAAGAACAGATGACATATGATTATCCGGAGATTGTCAGTAAGCTTGCCCTTTTTATAGGAGCCGGTATGACGGTGCAAAATGCCTGGAAACGTGTGGTGTGGGAGTATCAAAAAAATCAGAATAAGAAAAAGCGCTATGCTTATGAAGAAATGATAATCGCAGTCAGAGAAATGGATAATGGTCTGGCAGCAGAAAAGGCTTTTGAAAACTTTGGCAGACGATGTAAACAGGCTTCCTATAGAAAGCTTGCTACCTTGCTTTCCCAATATTTAAAAAAGGGAGGCACAAGCATTGGTATACAGCTTCAGCAGGAGTCGGCAAACGCTTTTGAAGAAAGAAAACGGCAGGTCAGACAGCTTGGAGAAAAAGCCGGAACAAAGCTGCTTGCACCTATGATGCTGCTATTATTTATGGTCATGATTGTGATTTTAGTTCCGGCATTTATCAATCAATTTTAAAGAAAAGAGGTTATTAAGATGTTAAAGAATTTTTTAAGAGAAGAAGATGGAATGGGAACAGTGGAAATCGTGTTGATTATTGTGGAAAAGCCTAACGCAAAACACAGGTATGTTTTATGTGGAAATTAAAGGATTCATTATGAGGGAGTAAAGACAAGTGTTTGTAATATTAGGTCTGGTTTTATGAAAGGAAGGTAAGGATGGATGTTTACAGCTAAGGATAAGGAGATGCTAGGGAATCCGTACTTTAATATAATAACGGAGAACCCCGTGATGTATGAGGTACAGTCAAAGAACACTGGTCATTATTGGGTGATAATGCCTCTTATAGACCATAAGTTTAAATATGTTAGATTGATGCATAAGTACAAGAAGGAGCATGAATACCATGAGCAGACAACAACGGCATCAGTTTTGGATGCAGTATTAGAGATTATTTGTCATGATGACTACAAGCTTCACACCAAAAATCCAATCTTTGAACAGTTCGTTCAGCAATATTCTTAAATAGGTGGTTCCACCAAGATTCAATGGTATAATAAGGGCAGGTGGTGTAAACAGGCCCAGATTCTATGGAGAAGTATTATGATTGAATACACGCTCGAATATATAAAGCAGTTTGAAAGAGAAAAGAAGTTTTTAGCAGATGAAGTGCCTACTTGGTATGATTGGGCAATTGAGCGATGGAGATATCGTGTACCAATAGATTCTAATGAAAGTTGGTACATGCAGGTGTTCTTTAAAGTGGATGGAGTTCTTGATTATTATAGTCTTGATGAAGAGGTAGCTTATGACTCCCATTATTCATTTAGAATATCAAAAGACGATGCAGAAAAACTATTTGGGAATAAGGAAACTTACTTACATAATCTTATGAAAGATTTCTTAAAAAGCAATACAGGAGAAAACCTTAAAGAATTGTTAGAACCATACATTTTTGAAAGAATATCATATTATTAAGACAGTAGATGGGGCTGTCTCAAAGAAGCAGCCCCATCTTTATTGCATGGCGTTCAGCAGTCTTTGTATATCTTTTTCAATCAGCGGCGACATGGAATCCTTGTAGCGTGTCAGGTCCATGGCTTCCACTCTTTGCCGGATGGCAGGCCACAGCTCCCGTTTATACGGCACCACATCCAGCAGCGCCGCCAGAGCCTGCCGCACCGCCGTGGGCTTTTCATCCTCCAAAATCACCAGTGCCCGGTCCAGGCAGCGGTCGATGACGCCGTCCTCGTCCCACCGGGCCTGCTTGCAAAAGAGCCGGAAGCCCCGGCACCGGATGGCCCATGCCTTATCAGCAACCATCTCCGTAAACTGTTCTGTAAAGGGATACAGGTCATCGGTCTCCTCCGAAATCCGTTCTAACTCCAACAAAGTCCCATAAGCCTGCTTTGTATCCTTTTGCGTCAATACAGCCAGTAAACTGTCTGGTTTCATTTTCTGCCTCCCCTGTTATTTTCTGCAATGTTCTCAGTTGAAGTATCTCACAGGATTCTGGAAAACATCAAGGTCAATCACAACCCCGCTTTCCTTTTTTGGCGTAAGACTGGACGAAAAGATTGACATCTGCTATAATCTGATTGGAAACCTATTTTTCACCGCAAAGGAGATGCTACGCACATGATGCACCCTGAAATCAAAACAATTACGGTCGCAGGTGCAGGGACGATGGGTTCCCTCATCGCCCAAGCCTTTGCTGCCTATGGCTACCAAGTCTCCCTATGGAACCGCAGCCAGTCCGGTCTAGAGCGGGGCCGCGCTATGATGGCGGAAAATCTGTCTTCCATTCCCCAGGAGCGCAGAGAAGCCGCCAGCCGCGTCCATCTGACCACGGACCAGGCGTGCTTCCGCAGCGCCGACCTGGTCGTTGAGAGCATCGCCGAGAACCTGGAGGTCAAGCACGACTTCTACCGTCAGATGGAGCCGCTGCTGAAGGAGACCTGCCTGGTGGCCACCAATACCTCCGGACTGTCCATCACGTCCCTGTCCCAGGCCTTTACAACGCCGGAGCGGTTCTGCGGCATGCACTGGATCAATCCCGCTAACCTGATCCCCCTGATCGAGGTCATCAGCGGAGAAGAGACCGCGCCGGAGACGGCGGCGGCTGTCTATGCCCTGGCGGAAGCTCTGGGGAAGAAGCCCATCCACGTAAAGGATGTACCGGGCTTCGCCCTGAACCGGCTGCAGTTTGCCGTCCTGCGGGAGGCGCTGCACATGGTGGAGACCGGAGCCGCCTCCATGGAGGATGTGGACAAAGGCATGAAGTACGGTCTGGGCCTGCGCTATGCCTGCATCGGCCCCTTTGAGACCGCTGATCTGGGCGGTCTGGACATCTTCTGCGGCATCTCCGAATACCTCTTCGCGGACCTTGCCGACGACAAAGCGCCTCAGGCGCTGCTACGGCAGAAAAAAGCATCAGGCAAGCTGGGCCTTAAGAGCGGGGAGGGCTTTTTTGATTACTCCGGTGACCGAGGGGCCAAAGCGGTGGAGGAACGCAATCGAAAACTAAGTGCCATCAGCAAAATCCTTTTTAATACTTGATCAGCTACAAAAAGGGGCTGTCTCAAAGAAGCAGCCCCGAAATAATTCATCGGCCGGCACTATGAAAGTGCCGGCCGATGGCGTATTATTATGGTGTGAAACAAAACAAAACGCAGGTAGATTATACAGCATACGGGACTGGATATCAAGTATGCCTGCCCATGGACACAGAAATAAATATCCCGAAGGACGATCCGGTGAGATTACTCAGCGCAATGATAGAGAGGATGAATTTGGAAGCGTTGTTTGCGACCTACTGCGAAAACGGTAGAATCGAGTATGATCCCCGACGTCTGCTGAAAATATGCATATACGGATACACCAGACACATCATTAGCTCACGGAATCTTGAACAGGCGTGTCAGGAGAACACCAAGTTCATGTATCTGCTGGAAGGGGCCGCAGCGCCCGATCACAACACCATTGCCAGGTTTCGGTCACGGCATCTTGCGGCGTGTCAGGAGCAGATACAGCAGGAGTTGGTACGGGTACTCATGGAGCTGGGCGAAATATCCTTTAAACAGTCGGCGGTGTTCATTGATGGAACCAAGATCGAGTCCGTTGGAAACCGCTATCAGTTTGTGTGGAAAAAGAGCGTAGAAAAGAATTACCAGAAGCTCCAGGCAACGATGGCGGAGAAGCTGCCCGGAATGCTGAAGTCGGTAGGGCTTCGTTTCTATGTGTCCGGAGAGATCAAGGTAAAACAGCTTAAGGGAATCCGAAAGCGGCTGTATGCCCGCATGAAGCAGGACGGTATCGAAAAGGTGAGCGGAAAAGGCGCACGGAAATCAAATGCTCAGAAGGTTCTCGAACAGATTGAGGAATGGATGTGCCGAATCACAGAGTATCTGCGTAAGATCCGCATTTGTGGAGACCGAAGCAGTTATTGCAAGACAGACACTGAGGCCACTTTTATGCGGCTGAAGGAAGACCATATGTGCAACGGGCAGTTGAAGCCGGCCTACAATGTGAATGTTGCCACAGTGAGCGAGTATATTGTCGGCACCCACGTTTCTGCAGACCGGACGGATACAAAAACCACAATTCCGTTTATGGAGAAGCTGCGCAGCGCATATCCGGTGCAACGGGTTGTCTATGATTCCGGCTACGAGAGCGAGGAGGCCTACCGTTATTTCGAGGAACATCCTCAGCTAGATCTGTATGTCAAGCCAGCGAATTATGAGCAGAAAAAGCACAAGAAATACAAGACAGACATCAGTCGCAGAGAGAACATGACCTATGACCCGGAAGGGGATACCTATACCTGTTCTCAGGGCAAGCTGCTCCACAAGACGGGCGTACGCAACATCCGAACCTCCACAGGGTATGTCAGTGAGAAGACAATATATGAGTGCGATGATTGCGCCGGTTGCCCCTGCAAGGAGAAGTGCATCCGCTCAAAAAGCAAGGTGTCTCTGGAGGAACGCAGTAAGCGCCTGGAAGTATCCAAATACTTTGCCGCTCAGCGCGAGACGATGGAACAGAA